>JAFWQX010000110.1 GCA_017508875.1 Clostridia bacterium
AGAGAGGTCGCGGATATTGACCCCGTCGATCAATATCTCCCCTTCCGAAACGTCGTAAAGCCGCATAAGCAGATTAGCAAGCGTGCTCTTTCCCGCGCCGGACTGACCGACCAGCCCGATGATCTCCCCCGGCTTTACTTCGAACGAAACGCCGTCGATCACTTTCCTGCTTTTATCGTACGAAAACGCCACGTCCCTGAATTCAACGTGCCCTTCCATATTTCCGAGCAGTACTGGCTCCTCTTTTTCGCGCACGTCAGGTTCTGCATCGGCGATCTCGAACAGCCTTCCCGCGGCATTCGCACAATCCGAGAACCAGTATATCATATCCACGAACATAAACATCGGCTCGTTCATAAGCCCTACGTAGGCAATGAACGCCATCAGTTTTCCGTACGTCATTCCTGCCGCGCCGGAGATGACCATCCACCCGCCCAGCGCCCAGACGACAATATTCGACAGATACATTACAAATGACGCGAACGGAAACGCAGTATTGTTGAAGATCGTCACGTTCCTGCTGTCTCCGGCGAGGCGGCGGGACCGTTTATCAAAGCGCTCCGTCTCTTCACGCTCACGCGCGAATGATTTGACCACGCGGAAGCCTGAAAGTGCGTCGGAAAGGGCGCTGCTCATTGACCTCGAACTCGCATAGCGCTTCTGATGAAGCGTTGTCATTCGGCTGTATATGCGCCACACGATATATGCGAAAAGCGGCATGATCACTATCGTGCAGCCGGCCAGCAGCGGATTCATTATGAACATTATCACGAATACGGCTATGAGCTGCACCGCGTTTTTCAGGAACGCAGGCACGCCCTCGCAGAAAAACCAGTAGATAGTGTTCGCGTCGTTGTTGATCTGGTTCATCAGGCCGCCCGTCTGCCGCGCCGTAAAAAACGACAGCGAAAGCCGTTCGATCGCCTTGAAAATAGTTCGTTTAAGATCGTATGAAACGTAAGCCGAAACGCGTGACGAAATTATGCCGGAAAGCGAACCGACCACTGCGCTTATGATCCTCAGCCCGGCGACGAGCAGTACGATGAACGCGACCTGGGCGTACCATTTTGTTCCGGGCGTCAATACCTTGTCGTAAAAGAACGACGTCGATACGTACGGTGCGATCACTCCCAGCGCCGAAAGTGCGGCGATGGACAATAAAACGGCGAGCATCTGCCATTTGTATTTGGCGGAGAACTTCAGCAGCCTCTTATATATACTCGTCTTTTCCATGCAGCGCGGACAGATCTTTCGTTCCGGATCCGGATACCTGTTTCCGCATTTTGGGCAGAAGCGGTCATCCTTGAAATCCTCTTCGTCGATCTCAGTGCTGCCGTCTTCGAGATATTTTCCGGCATATTTTACAAACAGCCGCATATCGCGCATAGCCGTGCGCGTCATTGCCGCCAGCCTCAAAGTCTCCCCGCCGTATTCCGCAGTGAGATATCCCGCTGAAATAAGCTCCTCTACTGCCGGGCTTTTAAGCTTTTCCTTTTCAAATTCGGTATAGCCGGTCTCTAAAAAAGTCCTCGCCACGGCTGCGTTTTTACGCAATTTACCCGGTCTCCCGCTTATGCGTATCTGCCCCTCGGCAACGCACAGTTTTTCTTCCGTGAGGACGATATATACCGCCGCATGGTTAAGGTCAGGCGTAAGATCACTCTCGGCGAATATGACAATGTCCTCCGCCGTTATCCCGTGTTTTATCAGCGCGTCCCGCGCCTCTTCTCTGAATTTCGATATTTCTATCATACGGTTATAATAATTGTGTCGTATCCTTCCTGCCGTTCCGCCCGCGTTTTAAGAACCAGTTTTTAAAGCGTAAAAAGGCCGGACGGAGCGCGTTTTACGTTCACGCTATCTCCGCTCAGTCCTTTCAAACATACTGTCTGTTCCGGCTGATTGCCGGCTGATCGCCGCCTGATCCGGTAGAGCGTCCCGCGGTCAATTACATACTGCGCCGAGCGATTTACTGCCCGATGAACTTTACAGCCGTGCCGTAGGCAATAACTTCCGCAGCGCCCTGTGTGATGGCGGACGTGGTGAAACGCACGTTTACGATCGCGTCGGCACCGAGCGCATTAGCCTCCGCCGTCATCCTTTCGGTAGCCGTCTGCCGCGCTTCTTCCATCATTTCGGTATACGATCTGAGTTCTCCTCCGATGATGGATTTGAAGCTCGCGCCTATGTCTTTTCCGATATGTTTGGACTGAACGGTGCTGCCTTTAACGAGGCCGAGCATCTCCAGTTTCTTTCCTTCTATGTAATCAGTATTAACTATGAACATATTATCCCTGCTCCTCACAAATTATAATTATCACCGTGAAGAACGGTCAACGCATGAGTTCTGTGCTTTTTCATTAGCGTTCAGTACGTTTTTCCTTCACCGCACCCGAATTGTAACATAAAAAGCCGTGCATGGCAATTAATTTCCTTTTCCGGGCTCTTTTGCTGTTTTCCTCTTTTCCTGCTTTCGTGAAAAGCTTTATAAACAGCAGAGGATTTTTACATCCGCACGACCTATTACATCTCGAAGCAGAACGTCATCGACTATCTGAACAGCGATCACTATAAGCAGTACCGGCTGAAGCCGAAAAACAGCATCTAACTTAAATAAAAAGGGACACAGGAAACCCGGTACGCAAAGAGATAGCGGGTAGTTTTACTATGCGCAGAAACAAGTTGATGACGCTATTGTTTCCACAAAAACGGGACTCTCGCTTAAAAAAATGAAGAGGCCGGCAATCTTTTGCCGTGTAGCGATTGATTGCCGGCCTTGCACGGGACTTTTTTTACAGCCCCTTTCGAGGGCTACCGGCCATATTCGAACTGAGCTCTACCTTATTCATCCTCTTCTTCAGAAGTCTCACTTGGCTCTTCTGCGACGACATTGAATGTAAACTGATCCTTTTCAAAGCCATATTCAGCCAGAAGGTTTTCAATAAAACGGATACACGACCATGCTGACAGATTCGCTTCAAGATAGATTCCTTCTGCAACCTTCCACGGCCACCGCATACCATAACCGCTGGTGTTTAAGTGCGGGTGCTTTTTGTAAGTAACGTTGAAAGAGTAACTATTATCTGCCAGCTCTTTCAGTTTGCCAGGGACCTTTTTATCAAGGAGTTTGATAACATCCAGCAACATCAGCGCATATTTATTTTGCCGGTACACTTCATCAAAGAGCCTGAAGGAGACAAGCTTCTTACCAGTGACACCGCTGTAGTCATTCAATGTTATCGTCTCGACATACTCGAATTCGATAGCCTCATCAGAAACGCGATCAATCTGATAGCTGTTTGCGACAATTGTCGCTAAACGATCTGTCCTTGCCTGTATGTCAGCAATCTGCCAACTATCCTTATCCAGCACATCGCTATTGAGAACAACTGCTTTAGAGTTTTCTCGAATTATCTCCTGCTTCTCCTTGAAGCTTTTATTCGAAAGCTCAGAGTTATAGCCAGTCACAGAGAGATTTCCGAGTGTATGCAGATAGAGTTCATGTTCTTCCGGTGAGATATAGTTCCAATCAGCATTCAGAGTTTGAGGCATAATGTGTTCAATGGTCAGATTCTCAGCCTGAAGAACTTCCTTGCCATCACCGTTTTCAATATCCAACAGAAGAAATCGACAAAGAGCAGGATTCCCGTAGATATTTGCTGTTTTTAGTGAACGTTCAAACTCTGCTGCGGACGGAACCACATCTTTGGAGGAAACAGTAAACAAAAACTTGTTCAAAGCTTCATAGTACTTTTGCTTATTGGATGAGACCTTAAAAATACGGTTATAGAGATAAGTGAACAAGCCCCGCAAGGTGTTCGACGGCACGCCGCAAACCAACCTGCGTAGAAGATAAGCCAAGATGAATTGCAATACGTTTTCGACTACGGTTTCGCTGATTACTTGTTTATGGTAATCGTCAAACACATGGAACAGGAACGGATAACAAGTTGACTGATTCAGAATACGCAGCCGATATAGGAGATCGTTTATTCTTTTTGAGTAATCCTTGTTTCCATTGACGAAAGCGCTGTAGATCCCGGCATAATATTTGAGTTCTTTCAAACAGCTTTCATGGGAGAAGCCGCTCTCCTTAAAGAGTTGGACAAACCGATTATAAAGCTGCCGGCTGTTTACAGGTTTGCTTGTTTTATAAACGATATAATGAGAGAAGAAATCATCCAGGTTGGAGTAATCCATCTTCTTGCGAAGCAGTTTTTCAATCGGAAGCCAGTAATCTTCATGCAGCTTTTCTTGGTCATCCGCGTTCATCAAAAGGAAATTACGGATCAAGTCAGCATTTGAGAGTTCCAGCCCAGTGGAGTTTATGCTCTCAAAGATAACCTGGGGGTCATCCTCACCTTTGGTCAGAACGATTTCTACGATTTCCAGCTTTGTCAACGCATCCAGAATGACCGACGGCAGCAATCCTTTCTCGGCCCATTTCTCAAAGCGATTCTTACAGAGAACAAAGTTTTGATAGATATGGGTTTCCTCATCCATATCGTCAAGTTTTCCGTTCAAAAGAAGAAGAAATTGGTTGTTGTCTGATTTAATCGGCTTGAGCTTTACCTTGAATTCTTCATCACAGTATTTGTTATGAAGATAGGATTCTTCGATTTCATGATAGCAATCGTCGCCATGCTCCTCAGCTACAACAGACAACGCTTTGAGAATCAACATGAGGGTTGTCAGTCTCTGTTGCCCGTCGATAATGACGTATTCCTGAAGTGTGAATCCACCACTCCTCGCCGCCATGAACACAATTGTTCCGAGAAAGTGCTTCTCCCCACTCTCCATAATGGTATAAATGTCATCTAAAAGGCGATTGCAATTAGATTCTGACCAGTCATAGTTCCTTTTATAAACTGGAATTCTAAAAGGACTTTGTTGGTCCCAATAAAATCTCGAAGCATCCAAAGCTTATGTGCGTCCATATGCTCGTCTCCTATCAGTGATTTTCATTCACGGCCAACCTGTACGCCCAGAACTTGCCGTCTCTCACACGTTCCAGGGTGCCGTCCTCGCTCAGATCCCGCAGAATCCGATTTGCTGTTGCCGGGGAAACGCCGAGACCTTCGCACAGGTCCGCGTTGCGGATCAGCGCATTATCTTTCAAATGATCCAATACAAACTGCCGCCGGAGGGCCGCGTTCTGCGCGTTCTTGCCGAGCGGTTTTTCTTTTACCCCGGAGGCCTCGAGCAGCGCAGTTTTGAGCGCCGAGAGCATGAACTCGATGAAGATCGTGGACTCGCCGGCGTTGTTGGAAGTGTTGATTGCGTCGTAATACTCCCGCTGCCGTTTGTGGATGATCGACTCCACCGGGAGCCAGGCGAACAGCGGATTCCACTCGGCCAGCAGCCGCGTGTGCCAAAGTCTTCCGATCCGCCCGTTGCCGTCGGCGAAGGGATGAATGAGTTCGAACTCATAATGGAACACCGAGCTTTTGATCACCATGGGCAGGTCGCTGTCCTTCACCCAATTCAGAAGCTGCTCCACATTCTCCGGCACATATCTTGGCAGCATACCCACATGCAGAATATTGCCTTCGCTGTCTGCAACGCCCACTGCGCCGGTGCGGAACAGTCCTGCCTCGTCGATCAGCCCATGCATCATAGCTCCGTGAGCGGCCAGCAGAGAATCGACAGAATAGGGATCAAGCTCAGCCATCGTTTCATACACGGTGTAGGCATTCTTGACCTCGGCAATGTCCCGCGGCGGCGCGATCACATGCTTGCCGTTCAGCACAGCCGTGACCTGCTCCACGCTCAGGGTGTTCTGCTCAATCGCCAGCGTGCCCTGGATCGTGCGGATGCGGTTTGTACGCCGCAGGATCGGGCTGGAGGACAATTTTCCCGCAGAAAGACGACCGACCAACTCGGCAATCTCCGCCGCGTCGGTCAGCATCGCCTGTGTAATTTCAAAAGGAGGGTTTTTCATGACACGCACCACTTTCCAATATTCGACTATATTATACCACTTCATCAATCAAAAATCAATACATGATGGAAGATTTGTGATTCCATGAACTTTTTGCTGAATCACCGCACTTTTTCTCAAATTGGGCTTCATCGGTTCCGGCGGTACCTCAATTTGCCATTAGCAACCATTTTTTGCCATTGTCAACCATCTTTTGCCATCATCAACCATTATCCTGCTTCGCTGACGGGCAAAAACGTATTCGATGGGGCGTTAACGTTGTAAAAACGTAATAGATAGTCCTCTGGCAGTGTGCCTTCAAAAAATCGAGCCGCCGTTTTTTAGAAAGTCACTCAAATTAAGCAAAATTGTCATTTTTGAGTGACGCCGGCTCTGCATTAGCCTTGGTTTTGCCGCCTCGATTCAATCAAAAAGCACATTTGAAATAAGAGGTTTATGAATTTTGCTTTATGGTGGCCCGCTGCGGCAATAATATTAAATCGTATCGATCGTGTTTGACCATTGGCTGACTGATTTCGCTCTCAGAGCGTAAAAGATGGACAATTATCGTCAAGGCGTCACTCAAAAGCCTTATTTTTTCTTCTCTTTGAGTGACTTTGTTTTGCGGTGTCAAAGAAATAATTACACGCACCTTATATAAGCGGAGCGGGTTTATTACAAACACCGCCTGGATCTCGTTTTTGGCTTTTCAGGCGGTGTTTTCAGCAAGATGGCGCCGAAAAGACCTGAAGAAAACCTCTCCGCGGCTTGAATTAGGCACAGGTTTTATGATAAAGTATCTCGTACCATCGTCAAGCTGCGCAGTGCCTGGAAATCAAGGCGACAGCGGCTTGGCGGCATTATCAAAACGGAGACGCAAATAAAAATGTTTGAAAAACTTATCGAACTGATAAAAAAATATGACACAATTATAATCCACCGGCACTCCCATCCCGACGGAGACGCCCTGGGCAGCCAGCTCGGGCTTAGAGCATTAATAAAAGAAAACTTTCCGGCTAAAACGGTCTATACCGTCGGGGACGCGGCGGGGCGATACTCGTTCATGAAAAATTCAGCAATGGACGAAATTGACGACAACACGTATGAAAAAGCACTCGCCGTAATACTTGACTGCCCCACGCAGGAACTCGTATCGGATAAAAGGTTTGCCATTGCCGCTGAAAAGATAAGGATCGACCACCACATCTACTGCGAAACCTTCACCGACTTCGAAATAATTGACACCTCCTTCGAAAGCGCTGCCGGAATGATCGCACTTTTTGCCAGAGAACAGTCGCTCACTGTAAGCGTTGACGCGGCCGACGCGATCTACACGGGCATGGTCACGGATTCCGGGCGCTTCCGCTACGATTCGACGAACGCACGAACGCTGGAACTTGCCGCAATGCTGCTCTCGGCAGGGGCAAATGCCGATAAGATCTATACAGACCTCTATTCCCGCGATTTTTCTTCGATCCTGCGCCAGTCGCAGTTCATCAATAAGATCAAATTATTTGAGGACAGCCCCGTCGCATACATTTATACGACCGCGGACGAAGTCAAAGCGATGGGCTTTCCAGACGCGGCATCGGTCTCGCGCGGCATGGTCAACGTTATGTCGGACATCAAGGGCATAGATATATGGGTCAATTTTACGGAGGACGGCGGGAAGGTGCTTTGCGAGCTCCGTTCAAGCTGCTACAACATCAATCCGGTGGCGGTCAAGTACGGCGGAGGCGGTCATAAAAAGGCCTCAGGGGCAGACGTTCACAGCTTCGACGAGGCAATGCAGATGCTTAGCGATCTAAAAGCGCTTACCGTGGCGGAAAAAGCGGCGCATGAAGCAGAAAAAGCGGAGAAAACGGAGAAAGCCGCCGGGGGCAGTGAAACGGCACTCTCAGCGCCGTCCGGAACAGACGTAAAGCGGCTGATCCTTTCCAAGATACGCGAATACGACACGATAATAATCAGCAGGCACAAACGCCCGGACGGAGACGCGGTGGGTTCCACTCTCGGCCTCTCCCTTATACTCAAAGAAACATACCCGGACAAAAAAATATACCTCGACAATATTGACCGCGCCGAATATCTCGCCTTCCTTGGCGACGAAGGGCCGCAGCCGGAAGAAAGCGAATATGAAAACGCACTCGTCATAGTACTTGACACCGGTACGTCCGACCGCATCGCTAACCCGCTGGCCGGAAAAGGGCGTGAACTTATCAAAATCGACCACCACGTGTGCGAGCTGCCGTACGGCGATATTTGCTGGATCGAAGAGGAACGCTCCTCCGTCTGCGAAATGATAACCGATTTTTACCGCACGTTCCGCGACGAACTGAAGATCACTAAAGAGGCTGCGGAATGTCTTTACACCGGAATGGTGACGGATTCCGGGCGCTTCAGATTCCGCGGGACCGACGGGAACACGCTCAGACTCGCGGGACTGCTCCTGGACGCCGGAGTGGATTTCGAACGTATTTATTCAATTCTCCGCGCAGAAACGGTCGAAACGCTCAAGTTCGACGCATATCTTACGCAAAAAATACGCCTCACTGAAAACGGAGTTGCTTACCTGCACGTTACGAAAGCGCTCCGGAAACGCCGCGGAATCTCTCTTGAGGAAGCGTCAGATACAGTATCGCTCATGGAACATATTAAAGGCAGCCTTATCTGGATCGCATTCATCGAAAACGACGATAAAAGCATCCGCGTGAGGCTCAGATCCCGCTTCGTAGAAGTGCGTGAGATAGCTTCAAAATACCGCGGCGGAGGCCACGCCTGCGCAAGCGGGGCAACGGTATACAGTTCTGCGGAAGAGGCGGCGCTGCTTCGTGACGCGGACGAACTGCTTGGAAAATACAAGGCGGAACATCCGGATCAGATATGAATGCGGCCGCCTGCGCGGGGGCAATAGTAAAAACAGATTGGATTTTAAGCGGTCAATATGAAAATAATTGTTACAAATGACGACGGTATTAACAGTCCGGGGCTCCGGGAAATGGTTTTATGGTGCAGAAAGCTGGGAGAAGTGACAGTCGTTGCCCCAAAATACGAGCAGAGCGGCAGGTCGCAGGGCATCGTGATCGACCGCCCGTTCGAGGTTGTCGAAAGCGACGTTTTCAGCGACCTGGGCATAAGAGCCGTATCGATTGACGCCTCCCCCGCCGACTGCATCCGTTTCGCCATGGACCGTTTTAACGAAACGTACGACATGGCCTTTTCCGGCCTGAATAACGGCATTAACCTCGGGCACGACATTGGATACTCCGGAACAGTCGGAGCGGCTTTTGAGGCCAATTACGCGGGCATAAAGGCCATCTCCGTATCGACAGTGTTCGGCAACGTCGGAAATGCCGCGAAGGAGCTCGACAGGATCTGGGATTTTCTCACAAAGAACCGTGCGCTGGAGCGCTGCACCCTGTTCAACGTCAACGTTCCGGAGAACCCGGCCGGGATCCTTTTTACCGAGCAGGGCAATACTTTCTACCGCGATCATTTCGTAGAGAAAGGCGGCAATATGTTCCGCGCCCAGTATTACGTCACGCGTAAGGTCGAAGGAGCAAGGAATAAGCGCATTGATATCGACGCGATGCTTCTCGGTTACATCAACGTGACTCCGCTCACCACGAGGCGGACCGATTACGCCGCACTTGAACTTCTGCGCGAAGGTGCAAACGGCGATCGATAGCCTGCCGCCGCCGGACTTTCACCGTGATAATATTGCCCCCGGCCGATAAAAAAACGGGACCACATCTCTGTGATCCCGCGATTCCCTTGCATTTAAAACAAAAACTCAGTCTTCCTTTTTCCTTCTGAGCAGCACCGCTCCGCAGCTGAGCGCAAGCACTATGACCACGGCGCTGAAAATAACTTCGGCGTCACCGGTCTGAGGCGGTGTTACCTGAGCTTTTTCATACGACACTATCACGCAGCCCTGTGCAAATTCGTACGTGCCGCCGTGATTCTTCATCGGCCCTTTAACGGTTACGGTATCTCCTTCGCCGATAACGTCAGCGCCGTCGCCTGCAAGGCGGTAGCACATGACCGGACGATCGCTGTCGCCGTTCACTATTATCGTAACAGTCACGTTCTTGTAATCGCTGTTGTACGCGGTATCAACGCTCTTAATGACGCCGGTAAGGGTGTGCTCTCCGGTCAGGAAATCTCCGTCTTCCAGGGCATAAAGTGCTTCAAGGATCTTTTCGGGAGTATCGAGCACGGGCGCTTCTTCCTGATTTTCTCCGGGAACGCGCTCGAGAAGAGCACATTTTGCGTCGAATTCGACTGTTCCGTTATAATTCTTGATCTTACCCTTAACTGTTATCGTATCGCCTTTGGCAATCGCGTCGCAGCCCTCCCCTTCAAGACGGTAGCACTGGATCGGTTTGTCTTCAAGGCCTGCCACCTCGATAGTAACAGTGATGTTCTTGTACTCGGAGTTGTAAGGAGTATTGATCTTAGTGACAACGCCGGTCAGTGTGTATTCGCCGTCGAGCGCTTTTCCGGTCTCGAGTGCGTAAGCGGCGGTCAATATTTTTTCGGGTGTGTCAAGCACTTCGACCGGCTCTTCAGTAGCGGGCTGTTCGGCTTTCGTGAACGCATCAAGCGTGCAGTTCGCGTCGAATTCAACTGTGCCCTTGAAGTTCTTGATTTTACCGGTAACAGTTATCGTATCGTTCTCGCCGATCGTCTCGACGCCGTTCTCAACTCCCTCGCCGTTGACCAGGCGGAAGCACTGGATCGGCTTATCGGTGAGCTCGCCCACGACCATCGTTACTGTCACGTTCTTGTATTCGCTGTTGTACGAGGTGTCAACGCTCTTGATCACGCCCGTAAGCGTAAACGTGCCGTCGAGCGCTTTTCCGGTTTCAAGGGCGTACGC
>JAFWQX010000111.1 GCA_017508875.1 Clostridia bacterium
AATTTCTCATTTATACGGCCGCAAAAGGGGAAAAGGTGGAATGCGGCCGTGCGACCCTCCTCACTAATACGGCCGCAAATGGAAAAAGACAGAGCTGCGGCCGTGACCGATACGGCCGCAAACAGGAAAAAGGCGAAATGCGGCCGTACGAAGGAAGTTCCTCGCTCCTCGTTCCTCGTTGCCGCTTCGCCTCTGAACTCTGAACTCTGAACTCTTAACTCTGAACTCTTAACTCTGAACTCTGAACTCCCTAAACTTCATTTGAACTTCTGCGAAGCCGAGTGAATGGCTAAGAATTTTGTTTGACCGAAATGCGAATTAATGAAGGGAACGCATGAGACCCAAAATTCGTGCCATCACTCGGTTCGCCTCTAAACCCTGAACTCTAAACTCTGAACTCTGAACTCTTATCCCACCGTAATTGACACCGCCGCCGTTTTGGTGTATCATTCAAAAGTGGGAGAGAATGTTTGTTGACGCCGCCCAAGCGCCGCTGCTGCCGCTCCTATTTAAACATTCGAAAGGGGTTCAATATGAGCCAGGTAAGAACGCGTTTTGCCCCCAGTCCGACGGGATATATGCACATCGGTAACCTTCGCACTTGTTTGTACGAATACCTGATCGCGCGCGTAAACGGAGGCACATTTGTTTTGAGAATCGAGGATACCGACCAGGAGCGCTACGTTGAAGGCGCGATGGACGCGGTGTTCGGCACGCTTGAGCTCACGGGCATAGGCTACGACGAAGGTCCGGGGAAGGAAGGGGACTGCGGTCCGTACATCCAGAGCCAGCGCAGGGAAATATATAAAAAATACGCAGAAGAGCTTGTCCGCAGGGGACACGCATACTACTGCTTCTGCACGAAAGAGCGCTTAGAGTCGCTCAAGGGCGGAGATGAAAATCTCGGCGCGTCACTGAATTACGACCGCCACTGCCGCTATCTTACGCAGGAGGAGATCGCTGCGAATCTGGCAGCGGGAAAGCCTTACGTTATCCGCCAGATGATGCCTACGGAAGGCACTACGACGTTTACGGATCTTGTTTACGGCGACATTACGGTGGACAATAAAACGCTCGACGACCAGGTGCTTCTAAAGTCCGACGGACTTCCCACGTATAACTTCGCGAACGTCGTTGACGACCACCTCATGGGCATCACGCACGTGGTGAGGGGCAACGAGTATCTTTCTTCGACTCCGAAGTATAACCTTTTGTACGAGGCGTTCGGCTGGGAGATCCCGACCTACATTCATTGCCCGCCTATAATGAAGGACCAGCACCAGAAGCTCTCTAAACGCAACGGCGACGCATCGTTCCTTGACCTCGTGAACAAAGGCTACCTGGTGGATGCTATTCTGAACTACATCGCGCTGCTCGGCTGGAGCCCCAGGGGTAACGAAGAATTCTTCACGCTTAAGGAGCTTGAAAAAGAATTTACGCTGGAAGGCCTCTCGAAGTCGCCGGCAATTTTCGATATTGAGAAGCTTAAGTGGATGAACGGCGAGTACATCCGCCGCATGAGCCCTGAGGATTTCCGCAAAGCGGCTGACAAATGGCTTCACGAAGGCCTCGGCGACGCGCTTTACGCCGATGAAGCGGTGGTGAATAAGGTCGCGGCACTCGTGCAGCAGCGCTGCGTCATTTTAAGCGACATTCCCGAGCGCATCAGATTCTTGAAGGAACTTCCCGAATATGATACGGCTATATATTGCCATAAGAAGATGAAGACCGACGAGACGATATCTCTGCGCAGCCTCGAATTAACGCTGCCTTTCGTAAAGGCATACACGGGAGAATGGATCTCCGGCGACCTTTACACCGGGCTCTGCGAATTGGCCGCGGCTAACGAGCTTAAGAACAGCCAGATCCTCTGGCCTGTGCGCACCGCGTGCTCCGGTATGGAAGTGAGCCCCGGAGGCGCCACGGAGCTTATGGAACTTTTAGGCAGAGACGAGACCGTGCGGCGCATCGAGGCGGGAATATCGCTGCTGAAAGCAAAACTGGAGGCTTGATATATGGAAAACTCCAACAACTTTATCCATGATATGATCGACGAAGATCTGGCGGAGGGCGGCAGATGTTTCGGTAAAAAAATACATACCAGATTTCCGCCCGAACCCAACGGATACCTGCACATCGGACATGCAAAAGCATTGTGCGTTGACTTCGGTACGGCCGAAAAGTACGGAGGCGCGTGCAATCTTCGCCTTGACGACACGAACCCCAGCAAGGAAGATACGGAGTACGTTGACGCCATAATGGAAGACATCCACTGGCTCGGCTACGACTGGGACGGCGAGATCAGGTACGCGTCGGATTATTTTCCGAGAATGTACGAATGTGCCGTGAACCTAATTAAAAAGGGAGAGGCGTACGTATGTGACCTCGGTCCGGACGAGATACGCGATTACCGCGGAACGCTTACCGAACCCGGCATCGACAGCCCTTACAGGAACCGTACGGTAGAAGAAAATCTTGAACTTTTCGAGCGCATGAAGGCAGGGGAGTTTGAAGACGGCAGCCGCGTGCTTCGCGCAAAGATCGATATGGCGAGCCCGAATATGAACATGCGCGATCCGGTCATTTACCGTATCCTGCACGCTCACCATCATCACGTCGGCGACGCGTGGTGCATCTATCCGATGTACGATTTCGCACATCCTCTTGAAGACGCGTTTGAGGGCATCACGCATTCTCTTTGCAGTATCGAATTCAAGGACCACAGACCGCTCTACGACTGGGTCATAGAGCATTGCGGGCCGTTCGATCCGGAGCCGAAGCAGACCGAGTTCGCACGCCTGAATCTTACCTACACGATGATGAGCAAGCGCTATCTGAGGCAGATGGTCGAAACAGGCATCGTACGCGGCTGGGATGATCCGAGAATGCCTACTCTTTGCGGTCTCAGGCGCAAAGGCTTTACGCCGGATTCGATCAAAAATTTCATCAACGTCGTAGGCGTTTCCACCAGCAATTCTACCGTGGATTATTCGCTGCTCGAATACTGCATCCGCGACGACCTTAACCGTACTGCGCCCAGGGCAATGGCGGTGCTCGATCCCATCGAACTTGTGATCGATAACTATCCCGAGGGGCAGGTCGAGGAGTTCGAGGCGGAGGTTAATCCCGAGAATCCTGAGATGGGCAGCCGCAAGGTCGAGTTCTCCGGCCGCCTGTTCATCGAGCGCGAGGATTTCATGGCCGAGCCGGTCAAAGGTTATTTCAGGCTTTTCCCGGGCAATGAGGTCAGACTGAAGTATGCGTATTACGTACGTGCTACTTCCTACGAAACGGACGATGCAGGCAACGTCATTCGCGTCCATTGTACTTATGATCCTGCTTCGCGCGGCGGCTGGCTCGAGGGCCGGAAGGTCAAGGGTACGATCCACTGGGTCAGCGCGCACAACGCAGTGAAGGCTGAAGTCCGTCTTTACGATCAGCTTTTCTCCGACCCCGCTCCGATGGATGATTCCGACGGCCGCACCTGGGAAGAGAAGCTCAACCCCGAGTCGCTGATCGTCAGGGACAATGCCGTTGTCGAGCCTAACGCGGCTTTGTGCGAGCCTCACGCTCACTTCCAGTTCCTGCGCTCCGGCTTCTTCTCCGCGGACAACGACCACACTCCCGAGCATCCTGTGTTTAACAGGACTGTGAGCCTCAAGGATACGTGGGGGAAGAAGAAGTAACCAGGAACGAGGAACTAGCAACGAGTAACGAGGAACTGGCAACGGGAGCCTCTTCCTGTTTCATTTGACGCCGCCCGGAAGCGGCGCCCTTTATGCAAATGGGACAAAACTCCGAGTTTGAGCGATTTTGTCCCATTTCCTCGCTCATTTAACGCCGCCCGGAAGCGGCGCCCCTTATGCAAATGGGACAAAACTCCGAGTTTGGGCGATTTTGTCCCATTTTCTCGCTCATTTTGCGCCGCTCTGGAGCGGCAACCTTTCTGTCAATGGGACAAAACTCCGAGTTTGAGCGATTTTGTCCCATTTCCTCGCTCAT
>JAFWQX010000112.1 GCA_017508875.1 Clostridia bacterium
CCGGAAATACGGATAAATTCCTGAGCTAAATTCAGGTACGCCTCCGCGCCCTTAGAATTTTTATCGTACATTACTATAGGCAGCCCGTAACTTGGCGCTTCGGAGAGTTTAACATTTCTAGGTATTACAGTCTGATAAACACGGTCAGAAAAATGTCTTCTAACTTCTTCGGCTACTTCAATAGAAAGATTTGTCCGCGAGTCAAACATCGTAAGTACAACACCTTCAACAGAAAGGGAAGTATTAAGTCTTCTTTGAACGATCTTTATTGTCTCCATAAGCTGGGATAAACCTTCAAGCGCAAAGTATTCGCACTGAATCGGAACCAGGACAGTATTCGCTGCAGTTAAGGCGTTAAGAGTAAGCAATCCGAGCGACGGGGGACAGTCTATCATAATATAATCATACTTAGATAAAACCGGTTCCAGAGCGTCAGCAAGTCTCGACTCTCTTGAGATCTGACTTACGAGTTCAACCTCAGCGCCGGCAAGATTGATATTTGATGGACAGATCACCAGGTTATTCTGAACTGTAGGGATAACGACGTCTTCAACCGTCTTATCATTAATAATAATATCATAGGCGGAAAGGGAAGTGTTCCTTTTGTCAATACCCAGCCCGGTCGTTGAGTTTCCCTGCGGATCCAGGTCAATGAGCATAGTCTTCTTGTTCAGATACGCGAGGCACGCGCTAAGATTAATAGCGGTCGTTGTCTTTCCTACGCCGCCCTTCTGATTCGCTATCGCAACTATTTTTGCCAATGAGAAAACCTCGCTTTCGCCTGATTTGTGTCAATAGTATACACTATTTTCCAAAATGAAACAACCTTTTTTAACTTTGTTTCACGTGAAACAAAGTAATCAGCAGGAGGCTTTTTTACAAGCCCGTCTGCCGATTATATGTATAAAGCCGCGTTTTTGTTGTTTCTTGCTATTTTAATCTTAAATATCCAAATTTTCCGCAAATTTGGCGTTTTCGTGTATGAAATCTCGTCTCGGTTCAACGTTATCTCCCATAAGGTCGGAGAAGATTTCATTAGCCGTTGCCGCATTTGCGATATCTACTTTAAGTATAGTTCTGGTGTCCGGATTCATTGTCGTATCCCATAGCTCTGCCGGGCTCATTTCACCAAGACCTTTGAAGCGCTGAATAACGAGGTTTTTATCCTTCCTTGTCCAGCCTTTTTCAGCGATCTTAGCGTCGAGTTCAGCATCATCCAGAGCATAGAAGAATTCTTTGTTCTTTTCGCATTTATACAGCGGCGGCTGAGCAAGATACAGATATCCGTTTTCAATAAGCGGTCTCATATATCTGAAGAAGAACGTCATGAGCAGCATTCTGATGTGAGAACCGTCGACGTCGGCATCGGCCATTATAATGATCTTATGATAACGAAGCTTCGTATGATCGAAATCGTTGCCGATATTAGCCCCGAGCGCCATAATGATAGGAAGAAGCTTATCATTATTATAAACCTTGTCGATTCTCGACTTCTCAACGTTCAACATCTTGCCCCAGAGTGCCAGTATTGCCTGATATTCACGGTTTCGGCCAACTTTTGCCGAACCGCCTGCCGAATCTCCCTCTACAAGGAACAATTCGCAGAGTGCAGGATCGCGCTCGCTACAGTCGGCAAGTTTTCCCGGAAGGGAAGTGGAGTCGAGCGCAGATTTGCGGCGGGTAAGTTCTCTGGCCTTTTTAGCTGCTTCGCGCGCACGTGCAGCGGTAAGGCATTTTTCGAGGATCATTTTAGAAACCTGCGGATTTTCCTCAAGAAACTGAGCTAATTTATCGCCTACGACCGTCTCGACCAGCGTCCTTATATCGCTGTTTCCGAGTTTTTCCTTAGTCTGACCTTCGAACTGCGGGTTTTCAAGTTTCACGGAAACTATTGCCGTCAGACCTTCACGCACGTCTTCACCGGCGAGATTCTTATCCGAATCCTTCAACATATTGTACTTTCTGGCATAATCGTTGAATACTTTCGTAAGCGCAGATCTGAAACCGGTAAGATGCGTGCCGCCTTCGTGATTTATGATATTATTTGCGTAGCAGTATATATTTTCGACGTAAGAATCATTATACTGCATAGCTACTTCGACGATAGACGTATCCTTCTGCCCGGTAATATAAATAGGGGTGGGATGAAGCACGGTTTCTTTGCGGTTAAGGAATTCGACGTAGGAAATAATTCCGCCCTCGTAATGAAGCGTTTCGGATACGGGAGCCTCGCCGCGGTTGTCGTTTATAATGATCTTAACGCCGCGGTTTAAGAATGCCATCTCGCGGAAACGGACGAGAAGGGTATTATAGTCAAAGACGAGCTCTTCAAAGATCTGGTAGTCAGGCTTGAAAGTCGTCGTCGTTCCGTGCGCATCGGTATCACCGATGATCTTCAGCGGCGAGCACGTTTTTCCGCGTTCGTAACGCTGATAATACACGTGACCGTCTCTCGAAACTTCAACTTCAAGGAACTCGGACAATGCATTGACGACAGACGCGCCGACGCCGTGCAGACCGCCTGAAACCGTATATCCTCCGCCGCCGAACTTTCCGCCGGCATGAAGTACGGTGTGGACAACTTCAACGGTCGGGATCCCCATCTGAGCATGGATACCAACGGGGATGCCGGCGCCGTTATCCGAAACAGTCACGGAATTATCGCTGTTAAGCGTCACTATTATTGTATCGCAGCGCCCCGCAAGCGCTTCGTCTACGGAGTTATCTACGATTTCATAAACGAGGTGGTGCAGTCCTCTTGAAGATGTACTTCCGATATACATACCGGGTCTTTTACGGACCGCTTCCAGCCCTTCAAGAACCTGAATATCATTTTCGTCATATACGTGATTTTCGTTCTGCGCCAGTGTTTTTTCAAGTTCATACTCAGCTTCCTGCGCCTGCATAATTTCGCTTTCGGTTTCGGGCATCTGATTATCAGTCATCTGATTATCCTCTTTCTCTTATTATTAAGATATCTTTTGTTTAACGTCGCGGTCGAAACAGTGGAGATGTATACGCGGCTCACGCCCAGTTTATCGGCAAGGATAAAAGATTTGGGCATTTCACCTCTGTCAACGGCGTTTACCGTAAATCCTTCTTCCTGGGAAATATTCAGAAATTCGGCGGTAGTCTTCATCGTGGTCGTTACTTCAAGATCGAATATGCCGACAATTTCTTTTTCGCGTATGCAGCCTTTATCTCCGATATGTAAATACACAAAAATCCCCTTACGTTTCGTTTGAAGGCAGTTTTATGTTTTTATGTATTCACATACCATAAAACACCGTAAATGCCTTACGGGGCCAATTATACCATTTTTTTTTGATTATATCAACTTTATGCTGCCGGATTCCACAAAAAAAATCTTTGCGGCGGAGCTTATCTCCCGAGGCAGTTCAGAAAGGTTTGCGGTAGTCAGCAGCGTCTGAAAACCCTCTGTGTTTTTAAGCAGCAGAGCACATCTTGTTTCGTCAAGTTCCGAAAAAACGTCATCGAGCAGGAGCACCGGTTTTCGGCCGGTAAGCTTATATAAAAGCTGAGTCTCGGCAAGTTTAATTGACAGCACTGCGGTGCGTTTTTGACCCTGTGAGCCGAAGCGCCGGAGCTCCATTTCATTAAGTGTGATCAGCAGATCGTCATTTTGAGGGCCGTATAAGGAATGGCTTCGCTCTATTTCGCGATTTTTACGGGAATTTAGTATTTCTATAAATTCTTTATTGATAATGCCTGAAAGTTCTTCGATTTTTTTACTTAACTCTGAATTATCTAATATGTTTAGATTTGATTTTTCTGGTATGGAAAAATAGTTAGAGTAGTATTGGAACGAAAGTTTTTCGCCAGATGATATTTCGGAGTTTTTTTCCGCGGCAAATAGTTCAAGTTCATAACTGAATAAGACGCGGCGCGCGGATATTTTTGCGCCTGCTTCGGCCAGCTGCTCGTTATATACGTCTAAAAGCGCGGTCAGACCTGAATTTCCCGGGTCAAGATCTCTCAAAAGAACGTTTTTCTGGGCTAAAATTTTATTGTATTGCTGGAGGTCAAAATAGTGAGCAGGGTATATCTGTGAAATGACGATGTCAAGCAATTTTCGGCGGACGGACGGGCCTTCGTTGACGATCTCCAGATCTTCCGGCGAAAAGATGACGGACAATAAATTGCCCATCAAATGGCCTAAACGCCTAAGATAAAGGCCGTTGACCCTGACAGCCTTTTCACCTGCGCCTGAAGAACTGTTTTGACCGTTCCTGAACGTTACGGCTATTTCATTTGTAATATCGTCTTTCAGCTGAAGTTCGATTTTAAACTCATTTTTACCGGATTTTACCAGATCCGAATCTTTGCTGAAGCGGAAAGATTTCCCGATAGCGCAGAAAAAAACCGATTCTAAAATGTTCGTCTTTCCCTGGCCGTTATCTCCGTAAAAAACGTTTACGCCGCTTCCGAGTTTTGCGCTGAGCGTTTCATAATTACGAAAATTCTGTAGGTTTATATCTGATATGAACATATCTGAACCGGTTTTTATGTATTATTTATTAATGAATATATATTATGAACGGGTCCTTATCGGCATTATGAGATAAGTAAATGAAGTATCACTTTCTCCCGTAATAATGCAGGGGCTTAGAGGAGATAAAAGCGAGATCACGATCTTATCGTCATTTATAACTCTTAAAATTTCAATGAAATTCTTAGAGCTGAATCCAATCGTCATTTCCTCGCCTGAAATCTGTGCTGAGATCTGCTCTTTTACCGCGCCGATTTCGGTAGTTACTGCGACTGTGATCTCGTCAGATCCGGAAAACGTTATTGTCACAGGGAAACGTTTTTCGTCGTTGATAACGAGTGCCGCTCTTTCTAATGCATTTAAAAGCTGCTTTGTATCTACTGTTACTGAAGTTTTGAAGTCTTTCGGTATCATTCTTCTGTAGTCGATATATTCGCCTTTATAAAGTTTTGAGACCATACGGAAAGAATCAGTATAGAACATGATCTGGTTTTCATTGACACAGAATTTGATTTTCTCATCAGTTGGCTTAAAGGATTTTACAAGCTCATTAAGGATCTTCGTAGGAACTATGACACCGTATTCATTTGTGTTTGAGACATTTGCTATTTTAAGGGCGAGTCTGTAGCCGTCTATTGCGACGCAGCGCATTTCATTTTCGTGCTGTTCCATATACACGCCCTGAAGAATGATTCTTTTATCTTCAATGCTGGCGGCAAAAGACGTCTCACGAATCATTGACTGCAAAAGATCGGCGCGAAGTTCGATAGAATTCGTAGTGTCAAGGAAAGATACGGGAGGATAGTTTTCAGCGGCGATCGTCTTGATTTTGTAGTTTGCTTTTCCGCTTGTAATGAAAAGCATATTACCGCCGTTATCAGTCTCGAGTGTAACGTAAACGTCAGGCAGTTTTCTGATGATATCACCGAACGTTTTGGAATTTACGACGATGCTTCCTATTTCTTCAATAATGCCGGGCACTTCGTATACTATTCCAAAATCGTTATCATTTCCTGTGAGTCTGACTTCTTCTCCTACTTCGATAAGGATCCCTTCGAGAATGCTTAGTGTGGATTTCGAAGGTACAGCTTTCTGTACAATATTAAGTCCTTCAATGAGGTTGTCTCTGTTACATGTCAGTTTCATTTTTGTTTCCTCCGGCGCTTATTTTTCTTTTTATATTTATATACTTAGTAGTATTAGTAGTAGGGTTTGTGGAAACTGTGGAAAAGTGCATTAAGTGCTTATTTTCACTGGCTTTTTTCATGTGCATAACTATGTTGAAAGTTTTCAAAAGTTATCCACAGTTTCCACAGCTTGAAGGACCGCTAAAGTTTTCCACAAAAATTTTTCAACTTTTCCACAACATATCTGTGGAAAACCCGGGGATAAAACATATATTGAATATACGTATGACCCGGCAATACAGTAAAAGGACGGTGTACGTCCTTAAACTGACAGCGATGCTTTTTGTATTTCAAGCTACGTTTCCGCTGTTTATGTATTTCTTGAGTTTATCTACCGTATGCTGCAGTTCACTGTTTATTTCAATATGATTTGATATCTGTTCTACTGCGTACATTACGGTCGAATGATCTTTCCCGTTGAACGCCTTTCCTATGTTAGGGAAGGACATATCTAACAGTGTACGGCAAAGATACATCGCGATCTGTCTCGGAAATACCAGTTCTTTCGTTCTTTTTTTAGATAGCAGATCTTCAACGCTTATGCCGAAAAATCTGGATACCGAGTCAATTATAACACCCTCGGTGATTTCATGCAAATTATCATCTGAAATATGTTTTAAAGCCTCTTTTGCGAGATTGATATCGATCTCCTGGCCCTGATGGAGCGCCATAGACAGGTGATTGATGACACCTTCAAGCTCGCGGATATTGTCGCCGGTGTACGATGCAATGTAGTCAAGGATCTCATTGTCAACGTCGATCGCTTTTTCTTCGGCTTTTCTGTTAAGAATTGCCACTTTCGTTTCATAATCCGGCGCCTGTACGTCTGCGATAAGACCCCATGCGAACCTTGTTCTAAGCCGTTCTTCCAGTATCTCGATCTTGTTCAGAGGGCTGTCGCACGAAATGACGATCTGGTGCTTTGCTTCATAAAGCGCGTTGAAGGTGTAGAAAAATTCTTCCTGCGTGCGCTCCATTTTTGAAAGGAACTGTATGTCGTCAATAAGCAGTACGTCAATATTTCTGTATTTGTTTCTGAATTCTTCGTTCGTTTTATGAGTGATGGCGTCAACGAATTCGTTCGTGAAAGTTTCGGCTGTAACGTATAAAACTTTCTTTGAAGGATCGTTTTCGAGTATCTTATTACCGATAGCGTGCATTAAATGCGTTTTTCCGAGTCCTGACTGCCCGTATATAAAGAAAGGATTATATGCCGTACCGGGGGAATCTGAAATAGCTATAGCTGCCGCGCACGCCATGCGGTTATTATTTCCGACAATAAACGAATCAAAAGTATACTGTTTGTTCAGATGCGATTCAAACAGACTGTGATTTTCTACGGAAGGCTGCTTTTTCGTATAGTTATCCTTCTCAAAGAACTTCAGGGTAAGATACGATTTAGTACATTCCATCAGCGCAGACTTTATGGCATTATGATACTTTTTTTCGATCTGCTGAATATAAAATTCGCTGGGAACGGTAAGATATGCTACGTTCTCGGATATGTCTTCAAGACATATAGGGTCTATGAAAGAATCATATTCTATTTGAGGTATATCCTTTTTTAGTTCGTCAAGGCAGTTAGCCCAGATCGCGCTGAGCTGTTTGTCGGTATAACTCGGGGCAGTCATTGCGTCCAAGACCTTTCGTATGAATTTTACATAACTTATTCATCCGAACGGAAAAACACATTACGGAAGCTTTATCTTTTGATCTATATTTCAAAGGATATACCGCTATGCCGGCTTAGAGGAGCAACGTCCCGTAACTGACATAATATATATTATGCCGGTAACCTTGAAAAGTCATTTCGTCTGATCGGACATGGTTGCGGTCTTTTCCGGCTGTGTTCAACGCTGTGGAAAACACCTCCTGCCGATGCGCCTAAAAATATAGCAGATTCCGAAATTTGTTTGCAATACATAATTTTAGTGAAAATAGAGCAAAAAACAGCAAAAAAACAAGTTATCCACAACGTGTTGTAATTGGTTGTGGATAACCCCCAATATATAGATGAAAATTTTTTTGCGTCGTTGCTGCCGCTGCAGGCGTTTTTTGTTGACCGGAGTGCTCTTGCTTTTAGTATACCTTTGTGGTAAACTAGACAGTACTGAGCATTGGCCGCAAGGCCGGAAATTTTACTTTTACTAAAGAAAAAGGAAGGACGCCTCAGGTGAAATCGCGAAAAATAGAATTATTTATATGTATTTCCTGTGGCGTGATAGTTGTAGGATTTATCCTTTTTTCAAATGATCCGAGAACTTTGATCAGATCGCTGCACGAGCTCAATCCTTTATGGCTGCTGGGCTCTGTAGGCTGTATGATCGGATACTGGCTGTTTGAAACATTGACGCTGCACTTTCTTTTGAAAGATTTTTACGGCGACGAGCCGTTTTCCGACAGCCTGAACGTCACGATGGGGGGACAGTACTTTGCCGCTATTACGCCTTTCTCTACCGGCGGGCAGCCTTTCCAGGCATATTATCTGACGAAGAAAGGGCGAAATTTAGGCGTGACCGTCAGCGCCCTCATGGCAAAATTCATAATTTACCAGATCTCGCTGGTGGTATTGTCAACGATTCTTCTGATTATTAAGTGGGACTTTTTTAAAGACGCTGTTCCGAATTTCTACTGGCTCGTCATTATCGGATACACTATCAATATTTTAGTTCTCGCTGCGATTATAGTTATAGGTGTATTTAAAGGAATCGCCGACGGGATCTACAGAGGAATGATCAAGCTCGGAGCGAAACTTCGTATTGTTAAAAACAGGGAAGAAGCTCTGGAAAAAGCGGAAGAGAGTCTTTCTCTGTTTCACTCAACGTTCAGAGGGCTGTTTCACCACATGCCTGTGCTTTTAGCCGGATTGTTATTTTCAACTTTGCAGCTGCTGTGTTATTTTTCCGTGACGTACTTTATTTACAGATCTTTCGGACTGAGCGCCGTCGGTCTTATCACGATAATCGCCGCACAGGGCTTCGTGCTTATGGTTTCTTCTTTCGTACCCATTCCCGGGGCGGGAGTTGGTGCCGAAGCATCATTTGCGCTGTTTTTCGGTTCATTTTTCCCGGAAGACGGGCAGATAGGTCTGGCTGTGATCATCTGGAGGTTTATAAGCTTTTATCTCACTATAATCGTCGGCGTATTTTTTGCGATGAATATCGGTAAGGTGAAAAGAAGATCTGTTAAAGCAAATGCGGAAGCGTTAACCGAAGCTGCGGCGAATGCTGCTGAAAACGAAGGGGGTCAGGAAGAGTGAGAATAGGATTATTTAACGACTCATTTCCTCCTTTCATTGACGGAGTCGCGAACTGCATGCTCAATTATGCCAGAATATTGACCGAGCTGGGTGATAAAGTTACGGTCGTAACGCCAAAATACCCGGGAGTAAAGGATGAATATCCTTTTGAAGTCTACCGGTACAATTCATTAAATTTCCGCGGCGAGATGCCGTACAGGGTAGGAAATCCGTTTGCACCGATCTCTATCCACAACATCAGTAAAAAGAATTTTGATCTGGTGCATATACATTCGCCATTTGCATCCTCCGTACTCGTTGACCAGGTCCTTATGCGAATGGAAGCGCCGCCTCCGATACTTATAACGTATCATACAAAATTTGACCTGGATATTGACCGCTACGTATCAAACAAAAGGTTCAACCGCATTTCAAAATGGTTCGTGCTCAACAATATGAAAAAAGCGGATGAAGTCTGGGTGGTTTCCGAGGGGACAAAGGAGAGCCTTAAGAAGATCGGTTACGAAAAAGAAGCGATCGTTATGCCTAACGGAACGGATTTTGAGAAGGGCAAGGCGTCTGACGAGCTGATTCGCGAGCTCGACAATACTTACGGAACTGCCGGAGTGCCGCTCGTATTTCTGTACTGCGGCAGAATGATGTGGTATAAAAATGCTAAAATATCGCTGGATGCGCTGAAAATACTTCAAAATGAAGGCGTTGATTTTAAAGCGTTTTTCGTCGGAGACGGGACGGACAGGGTATCTATAGAAGAATATGCGACGGAGATCGGACTTAGCGGCAACGTGATCTTTACGGGCGCTGTCAAAGACCGCGATAAGGTCAAGGCTTTTTTCAGCCGTGCAGATCTTTTTCTGTTTCCGTCAACGTACGATACGTCCGGGCTCGTTGTTAAAGAAGCGGCTGCGTGCGCATGTGCTTCGGTGCTGATCGAAGGAAGTTGTGCGTCGGAGGGAGTCATTGACGGCGTGTCAGGGCTGCTTGCCCCTGAAGAAACGCCTGAAAGTTTTGCAAAAGTACTGCTGAACGCGTCTAAAAACCCGGATTTTCTTACGGAACTTGGCGTAAGAGCTCAGAATGACCTGTATCTGTCGTGGGAGGATTCCGTCCGCGCTGCGAGGAAACGGTATGACGTGATCGTCGAAATGAAAGCCGAAAAACGGCTTAAAGGGAAAACAGAAAGTATCCATTAATAAAGTGACATGAAAATACTGCTTTATACGGAATTTGAAAAATTAACGGGGCAATCCGGCCTCGGCAAAGCGATACGCCACCAGATGAGAGCGCTGGAGGAGAACGGTATAGAATATACGAAGTCTCCAAAAGAAGCGCACGATATCATTCATATCAACTATTACGGGCTGAGATCTTATCATCTGGCGAAAAAAGAGCACCGTAAAGGCGGAAAAGTCGTATACCACGCGCATTCTACCGAGGAAGATTTCAAAAATTCATTCATTTTTTCGAACCTGATATCGCCGCTGTTTAAAAAATGGATTTGCAAATGCTACTCGCAGGGTGATGCAATAATTACGCCAACGCCGTATTCGAAGCGGCTGCTCGAAGGGTACGGGCTCAAAAACATAACGGCAATATCGAACGGAATTGACCTTTCGTTCTTCTGCCCGGATAAGGAGGCGGGGGAGCGTTTCCGCGAGAAATACGGGTTCGGCAAGGAAGATAAAGTTGTCGTCGGGATCGGATTGTATCTGGAGCGAAAAGGTATCCTCGATTTTGTCGAAATGTCGAAAAGACTTCCACAGTATAAATTTATATGGTTCGGCCACACGAACCTTGCGATCGTGCCGCGAAAAATACGGAAAGCGGTAAAAACCAGGCTGCCCAACCTGCAATTTCCGGGGTACGTTGAGCCTTCCGGCATAAAAGAAGCGCTCAACGGCGCTGATCTTTACTGGTTTCCGACGCATGAAGAAACCGAGGGGATACCCGCGATGGAAGCGTGCGCGTGCGGTCAAAAAACGCTCGTCCGTAACATTCCGGTGTTCGAAGGCTGGCTGATCGACGGCGTCAATACTTATATGGCTGATTCTGTCGACGGGTTTGAGCAGAAGATATGCGACATTCTTGAGGGGCGCCTCCCTCCGCTCACCGGGGCAGGGTTCGAGGTGGCAAGGTCGCGCGAGATACATAAAGTAGGCCGCGAAATGATCGACGTTTACAGGCGCGTGCTCGGTCAGGAAAGCGGTACTGATAATGCCGGGGCGTTTAAACCGTAAAAAGGGAACGTAAAAAGTTAAAACGAAAACCTAAAACGAAAACCGTAAAAAATCAAATTGACATTGCAATTAATAAATGTTAAAATCCAATTTGCTCTTTTTTCGCCATAAGATATGTGGTAAAGAAAGGCAAAAATAAATAACAAACAGGAGGTGCTGAAAGATGATCAGACCTTTTCAGCCCAAAACAAAACAGAGAAAGAAAGTTCACGGATTCAGATCCAGAATGAGCACTGCAAACGGCAGAAAAGTACTTAGAAGAAGACGTCTTAAGGGAAGAAAAGTCCTTTCTGCATAATGATGCGAAGGATGCGCAGGCCCGTTTGCACGGGCTGTCCGTCCGGAGAAAACCGATGACTGCTACGCTCAAGCAAAACAGGGAATTTCAAAGAGCATATAAAAAGGGAAAATATAAAGCGGGAAGATTTCTGGTCGTTTACGCGGTCCCGGACCGGAAAGGAAAGAACCGGCTGGGTATTTCCGTAGGCCGAAAATTTGGAAACAGCGTCCAGCGTAACCGGATAAAGCGGCTTATACGCGAAAGCTACAGAAAGATATTGCCCGGAATGAAAAAAGGCTACGATCTGGTCTTTATGGTTCGCAACGGGAAGAAGATTGCCGCCGCGCAGAACAGAAAACTGAAAGCCGAATACGTTCCTTCTTATAATGAGATCTATTCCGAATCGCTCAGACTTATTGAAAAACTGGATTTATTATGCTTAGAGAAGCTTGCATAGCGCCGATAAAAGTGTATCAAAAATATATTTCTCCTTTGAAAAAACCGTGCTGCAGATTTTATCCGTCCTGCAGCGAGTACGCCGTACAGGCTATCAGAAAACACGGTGTTTTTAAAGGGGGAGCGCTTGCTGCATACAGATTGCTCCGATGTAATCCCTTTTGCAAAGGCGGCATTGATCAGGTTCCTTAGAAAGGTTAGTTTACTGTATGGATTTTATAGCGAGACCCTTCGGGGTTCTGATGGAGTTTATATACAATAATCTGGCATTCCATAACTATGGACTTGCCATTATTGTGTTTACTCTGTTTGTTAAAATTTTATTTTTACCGCTCAGTATCAAGCAGCAAAGAAGTATGGAGCGGCAGCAGGCCATTGCTCCGGAACTTGAAGCTATAAGAAATAAATTCAAGGGCGATAATAAACGGATCCAGGAAGAGCAGATGAACTTATATTCTAAATATAATATAAGTCCTATGAGCGGATGCCTTCCTATGCTGATACAGATTCCTCTTATTTTTATCATTTATCAGATCGTCCGTCAGCCGCTCACATATATTGCGGGAATCAGTTCAGCTGTTATTATAAGGCTCAGAAACCTTGTTGCCGCTACGGGGCTCAGGGTCACGGATGAGATAGGTATAAACTCTTATTATCTTAATAATATTGATAAAATACCTTCCGAAATCAGCCAGGAAAGCCTGGTTAATATGAAGTTTCTCAAAATATTCGATCTCGGAGTTACTCCTAAAATTCAGTTCTGGACTTACGGAGCTGAGTGGAAGATCTATCTCCCGATTTTGCTCATACCGTTTTTAGCTGTGGGATCGTCTTATTTACAGATGTGGATAACCAACAGGATAAATAACGGACCGAAAAAGAAAAAAGACAGCGAAAATCCACAGCCCGGAGGACTTGCAAGCATTACAAAGTTTCTGCCTCTGATGACGTTCGTTATAGCGTTTATGGTTCCGGCCGGACTTGGTTTTTACTGGACCGTCAGCAATCTTTTCAACATTCTGCAGACGATCCTGATTAAGAAGCTGTTCAACATAAAGAAGAAGGAAGGAAGTGTCTGAAATGGCAAGATCCGTAGAAAAAACCGCGAAGACAGTGGAGGAAGCCATTGAACTGGCATTGACAGAATTAGGCCTGGATCAGGAAGACGTTGACGTCGAAATCCTTGACAGCGGTGCGAAAGCTGTGCTCGGTATCGTCGGAGGCAGAGATGCCGTTGTGCGCGTTACCGAAAGCATTTCTCCGATAAGAAGAGTGACCGAATTTCTTGACCTCTTACTTGAGTCCAGCAAAGATTCTGACGATTCAGATATTAAATTCTATATCCGCGAGGAAGAAGAAGACGGTCAGACCGTGATAAAAGCGGATATTTCGGGAACTGACGTGGCATATCTTATCGGAAAGCACGGCGATACGCTTTATGCTATAAATACCCTGGCAGGCGTTGTAGCTAATAAAGACGGCGGAGATTACGTGCGCGTTCACATCGACGTGGCCGATTACCGCAAACACCGCGAGCAGACTTTGATTTCCATGGCTAACAGAGCTGCGTCCAAGGCGGCGAAGTTCAAGAAGCCGGTTCCTATGGCGGCTATGCCCGCTTCCGAGCGCAGAATAATCCATACGGCGCTTCAGGGTAACACTCGCGTTATCACTGAGAGTGAGGGAGAGGAACCCAACAGATACGTTGTCGTTAAACCGAAGCCTTACGTAAAAGTGTTCTGATTTAAGGAAAGACCATGAAAGGCGATACTATAGGCGCAATCTCCACTCCTCCCGGAAGCGGAGGCATCGGAATCATACGCGTGAGCGGTCCTGATGCGATCGGGACAGTAGACGGTATTTTTGCGTCAAAGCGAAAAAACAGCGAAACATATTGCATACGGACCGCACACGAGGTGGTCCGTATGTCTGCTTTTACACTGAAACACGGGTACATATATGATCCGGCGACGTTTTCCGCCGAAAAAGAGGGCAGAGGCGATGTGCCGGAATTTGTTGACGAATGTCTCGTGTCTGTGATGCGCGCACCGAAGTCGTATACGGGGGAAGACGTTGTCGAGATCAACACTCACGGGGGCAGTGCCGTGATGCGCCGCGTGCTCGGGATATTGTTCAGGGCGGGAGTACGTCCGGCGGAACCGGGAGAATTTACGAAAAGAGCGTTTTTAAACGGAAGGATAGATCTGACGCAGGCGGAAGCCGTCGCCGACATGATCCAGGCGCGCACAGAAGAGTCACGCAGGGCGGCAATGGACCAGATGTCCGGAAAGCTCGGCGCGCTCGTCGATCACCACGCCCGGATGATAGGCGAAACGCTTGCCCGGCTCGAGGTGGCAATAGATTATCCCGAGTATGACGAGGACGAGCAGATCATTACAGAAGCGCTTTCGTCGCTAAAAGGAACGGGAGAGGCGCTTAAAGAGCTGGCCGCAACTTACGAGCAGGGAAGGATCGTGCGCGAAGGATTGCGCGTGGCTATCGCAGGAAGGCCGAACGCCGGTAAATCTTCGCTGTTAAATGCGTTATTAGGTTTTGGCCGCGCGATCGTCACGGACATTCCCGGAACCACGCGTGACACGCTCGAAGAGGGAATGGAGATCAGCGGATATCCAGTGATATTGACCGATACCGCCGGATTGAGGGACGCCGACGACCCGGTCGAAAAAATAGGGGTCGAGAGGGCAATGAACGAAGCGGCGCGCGCGGACGTTGTCATCTTTTTGATGGATCCAGCGGGCAATCTGGATGAAGAAATTGCCATGCTTGGCAAGATTTCCGCTTCAGATGCGAAAAAACACATAATTTTAGCGGTCAACAAGTGCGATCTCCTGACGGAAGCGGAACTTAACGCATATAAAAAGCATTTTTTCTCCGAAGACGGTACCAGAAACGCCGAGATATTGACAAACGCAGGCATAGACCCTGGAGAAATATTATACATCTCCGTTAAAAACGGCGGAGCGGCTGCGATTTCAGATAAGATCCGCGAATATCTGGAAAAACACGGCGCCGGAAACGGGGGCTCGATATTGACCGGCGAAAGGCATAAAGCGCTAATCGACAGGGCAATATTATCTATTGACCGCGCGATCTTAAGCGCGGAGGAAAAACGGCCCCTTGATTTCATTGCGTACGACGTCTGGGATTGCGCCAATGCGCTGGGGGAGATAACGGGGCGCAACGTCACGGACGACGTTGTCGATATGATTTTCAGTAAATTCTGTTTAGGTAAATAAGACGGGCGATAATATGAGCGAAACTTTTAGCGTGGTTGATAAAGATACAAAAGAAAGAAGATGCTTCGGGGAATTCGACGTGGCTGTTATAGGTGCAGGACACGCGGGCTGTGAAGCGGCACTCGCTGCGGCTAAAATGGGCTTTAAAACTGTGGTTTTCGCCGTAACGCTCGACGGAATAGCTAATATGGCGTGCAATCCGAGCATCGGAGGTACGGCTAAAGGGCAGCTCGTAAGGGAAATAGATGCGCTGGGCGGGACAATGGGCAGAGCGGCTGACGCAACTGCTATTCAGGTCCGGTTCCTTAACCGCGGAAAAGGCCCCGCCGTATACTCTCCAAGAGCGCAGATAGACCGCCGCCAATATCAGATCTATATGAAGCACGAGCTGGAAAAGACGCCGAATTTATCGCTCAAGCAGGGAGAAATTGTCGAAATCGTCACCGAACTCGCACCTGAAGGCGGCGAAACGGGGAAAAAATACAAAGTTTGCGGCGTTGTCACACACCTTGGAGCGTTTTACCGCTGCAAATGCGTCGTTGCCTGCACCGGAACGTACCTCAAAGGTCGCGTAATTGTCGGCGAAACGTCGTACAGCAGCGGCCCGGACGGTCAATTTCCGGCTAACCGCCTTTCTGAGAGCATAAAAGCGCTCGGGCATACCATAATTCGCCTGAAAACCGGCACGCCGCCGAGGGTCAACGGCCTTACGGTGGATTATTCGAAGACCGAGGTCCAGTACGGCGACGAGCCTCCGTTTACTTTCCAGTTTGATCCGGAGGAGAAGCAGGACGTCCGCGGAGTCGCAGGAGGCGGCGCGCAGATTCCGTGTTATCTGACGCACACGAACGGAAGGACGCACGAAATAATTAAGCAGAACCTGCACAGATCGCCGCTCTTCAACGGTATGATAGAAGGCGTAGGACCGAGGTACTGCCCCTCGATCGAGGATAAAATAATGCGTTTTGCGGATAAGGACCGCCATCAGATCTTTTTAGAGCCGCTCGGGCGCGAAACAGAAGAAATATATCTCCAGGGATTGTCCTCGAGCCTTCCGGAAGACGTGCAGCTCGATTTTGTGCACAGTATAGCGGGGCTTGAAAACGCGAGCGTTATGCGGCCTGCGTATGCGATCGAGTATGACGCGATAGACGCGCGCGAACTGGAACTGTCGCTCGAAAGCAAGCTCGCAGACGGTCTATTCTGTGCCGGACAGATCAACGGTTCGTCAGGGTACGAAGAGGCAGCGGGGCAGGGATTGATCGCCGGTATCAACGCCGCGCTCAAACTCAGAGGCGAAGAGCCGCTGGTACTTGACCGCAGCGAAGCGTACATCGGGGTGCTTATTGACGATCTCGTGACGCGCGGGACGAAAGAACCGTACAGAATGATGACGTCGCGAGCCGAATACAGGCTGATTTTAAGGCAGGACAACGCCGATGCGAGACTCACGGAGAAGGGCCACAGGATCGGACTTATTTCGGACGAGCGGTATGAGCGGTTTCTTCTGCGGAAAAAGCACGTGGAAGATGCGGTAAAAAAGCTGGAGACAACGTTTATCGGTCCGGCTTCCGGGGTCAATTCGCTGCTTGCGGATATCGGGAGCGCGGAGCTTCATGCGGGTGCAAGCGCGGCAGATCTGCTAAGACGCCCCGAAATAACACTTAACGAGCTGAAAAAGATGTTTCCGGATATGGCGGAGGTCAATGAACTTACGCCCGTCGAGGCGGAGCAGGTAGAGATCGTTGTCAAGTACAGCGGCTATATCCAGCGCGAGCTTCTGCAGGTGGAGCAGTTCAGAAAGCGCGAAAGGCAGAGGATCCCGGCGGAGATCGATTACTTAAAAGTACCGAGCATAAGCAATGAAGCGCGCGAAAAACTCGGGAAAATCAGGCCCGCATCGATTGGCCAGGCAATGAGGATCACCGGAGTGTCCCCGGCGGATATTGCCGCGCTCATGATCTATCTTAAAAAGTACAGCTCTGAGGCAGAAAACTGCGCATCGGAAGCGCAAAAGGACGCCGGGGAGGGTGAAGTATGCTGAATACAGCTGTTATTTCCCCCGAACTTACGCCGGAGCAGGCGGAAAAATTCGAAAAATATTACGAACTATTGACCGAATGGAACAAAGTAATGAACCTGACGGCAATAATTGACCCTGACGAAGTCGCACTCAGGCATTTTGCGGACAGCCTGAGCGTGCTGCCGTATATTGACCGCATGATCGACGCACGGAAAAATCCGGAAAAATCCGGAAAAACCGGTAATGATCCGGAAAAACCGGAAAAATCCGGAATATCGCTTATCGACGTAGGAACCGGAGCCGGTTTTCCGGGGATCCCGCTTAAAATAATGCGGCCGGAACTCGACGTTACACTGTTAGATTCGCTTAAAAAGCGCCTGAATTTTCTCGATACGGTCATAAAAGAGCTCAGACTCAAAGGAATCAGGACCGTGCATGCAAGAGCGGAAGATGCAGGGCGGAGCGGACAATACCGCGAGCGGTTCGACGTGGCCGTGGCAAGAGCTGTGGCTCCGATGAATATCCTTGCCGAATACTGTCTGCCGCTCGTTAAAAACGGCGGTCAATTCATAGCGATGAAGGGCCCGGCGGAGGAGGATGCTTCGCGGGCAATCAAAGAGCTTAACGGCAGGCTGGTGTCTGATGATTCGTTTGAGCTCGGGACGGAGGAGACGCTTAAGAGGCGGATCATTTGCGTTGACAAAATCGCTCCGGCGCCGTCCAGGTATCCGAGAAAAGCAGGGCTTCCCGCAAAAGCGCCGCTTTAAAAAGTTAAAGCATAAAATTTTTCGGTGCCCCCAGGGGCACTTTTTTTATCTCTTGCGAAGCATCGCATCTAATACGCCAAAAAACATAAAAACGTGTCGAATAATGTCAGAATCTGTCGATTTTTGTCGAGATTTTTATGTTTATTTTTTCTTTTGGGCGTAGTATAAAAGACACCTGCAGACAGTCGGACGTACAGTCTGAACGCGGAAGGGAAGGTACCGCCCTGCCGCAGACAAATACAAACAGAATACATGAACTGGAGGACGTGTTATGAAAAAGTATACTGTTTCAAATTCAAAAGAAGAAAGCGCAGATCCGGGGGAAGTTATAAAGATCCCCGTAAAAGCGATAAGATGCGGAAACATTTCTTTCGGAGAGACCGGGAAAAAATTCCGCGCGCTGATCAAATCGATCGAAAAAACCGGAACCGTTACACCGGTATGCGTAATAAAAACCAAAAGAGGAAAATACGATATAATCGCCGGAAAACAGCGGTTTGCAGCTTCGATACGGGCAGGCCTTAAAGAAATACCTGCAATCATCTGCAGCCAGGATGACGAGCAGGAAACTATGCTCAGCATCATCAGCGAAATGGAAGGGATCCTCAACTTTTTTGAAGAAGGGGATTACTTTAAAAAGATGATCGACAGCGGCGCATATACGCAAAAAGCGCTGGCAGAGCGGATCGGAAAAAGTCAGTCATATATAAGCAATAAACTGCGCCTGATCAAAATGCCTCCCGCCGTGCGAAAGAAGATCACAGAAGGAAAATTAACGGAAAGGCACGCCAGAGCGATACTGAAAATTGACGACGAGAAGCTGCAGAGACTGATCGTGGATCTTACGCTGGAAAAACAGCTCAGCGCAGAAGAAACGGAAGCGCGGATCAAAGAGCTTTTGGAGGCGGCAAATCAAAATATGACAAAAAATTACGTGAGATTGACCGAACGGTTCAAAAAAGAGCAGGATAAGATAAAAGAAAACGCTACTGCCGCGCAGTTAGATCCGGAGGTCAATGCCGAGCGACTGCGATTGCTCATCAGAGCAGTAAAGGAACTTGTCGAAATAACAAGCAAAAGCGGCCTTCGGGTGATCGCAGGACAACGGAATACAGATAAGAACGTTGAGATCGTCATTAAAGTTCCCAGGGCGGAAAACGAGGTGTCTTTGAAGAGCGGCGTCAGCGTTTTAAGTAGCGTGCGGCAGGATGAGCAGAAAAGAGAGGCTGCGTAAGGGCCGGGCTAATTGAACAAAATCAAAAACTTTTAAAAACCGCGTTATTGGGCCGAAAAAGCGATTTTGCTATTTTTTTCGACCTCCTGTCGAAAAGCGCAGTAAAGCGCGCTAAAAAGGGCCGCAAGCCGGTTTTTAACGAACAGCCCAAAAATAATTGTCCGAAGCGGGCATAAAAAGCATTGTCAAAAAGCAGTCAAAAATGGTATAATCAGCAGGTAAATTTCCAGACAAGGAGAGTTCATTTGCAATGAAAAAAGAAGTGGAAAACAGACCCGGCGAGAATTCCGATGCGTTTCGAAAGGAGCACAGAGTAGTTCCGAGAGAAATAGAGAAGGAAATGAAGCAGTCCTTCATCGAATACGCGATGAGCGTCATCGTTGACCGGGCCGTTCCAGACGTAAGAGACGGTCTTAAACCTGTTCACAGGCGCATAATTTATACGATGTTTGAGGAAGGCTATACGCCGGATAAGTCTTACAGAAAGTGCGCTACCACGGTCGGTGTGGTTATGGGTAAATATCACCCTCACGGAGACGCCGCCATATATGATGCCCTCGTAAGGCTGGCCCAGGACTTCTCGATGAGAGCGGTGCTGGTAGACGGAAACGGAAACTTCGGTTCCCGCGATAACGACCCTCCGGCGGCAATGCGTTACACCGAGGCGAGACTTACTAAGATCGCGCTCGAAATGGTGGCGGATATCAATAAAAACACCGTTGATTTCAAGCCGAACTTCGACGAGCACGAAGAGGAACCGGTTGTCCTGCCCTCGAGATTCCCGAACCTGCTGGTCAATGGCTCTTCCGGTATCGCCGTAGGTATGGCGACGAACATCCCGCCGCATAATCTGGGCGAAGTTATCGACGGCGTCGTCGCGCTGATCGAGAACCGCGACATTTCCATTGACGAACTCATGCAATATATAAAGGGTCCGGACTTCCCCACTGCGGCAAATATTATGGGAAAGCAGGGGATCAGAGAAGCTTATCTGACGGGAAAAGGCAGAATCATTGTCCGCGCGCAATGCGAGATAGAAGAGTTGCCAAACGGTCGCCAGCAGATAATCGTTTCCGAACTTCCATATATGGTAAATAACGCGAACCTCGTTGCCCGCATCGCCGAACTTGTAAAGGATAAGAGAGTTGACGCTATCAGCGGACTCCGCGACGAGTACAGCAAGGCCGGCATAAGGATCGTTATTGAGCTTAAAAAAGACGCTAACGCGAACGTTCTGCTCAATCAGCTGTATAAATATACCGAACTCGAATCTGCGTTCAGCGTGAACATGCTTACCTGCGTTCCGGGCGAAGACGGCACGTACCAGCCGAAAGTCGTTAACCTTAAAGAGGCGCTTGAATACTATCTCGCGCATCAGGAATCGGTCGTACGCAGAAGAACGCAGTTCGATTTGGACAAAGACCTTGACCGCGCGCACATATTGGAAGGCACGCTCAAAGCCCTTGACAATATCGACGAAGTTATCCGCATTATCCGCGAGTCCCGCACAGAGCCTGACGCTAAAGCGGGGCTGATGGAACGCTTCGATTTTACCGAAAGACAGGCGCAGTACATAGTAGATATGCGTTTGGGACGCTTAACCGGAATAGAGCGCAGCAAGGTTCTGGAAGAATATAACGCGAAAATGGAAGAGATCGCATACTTCCGCAGTCTGCTGGAAGACGAAAACAAGCTGATGGGCGTTGTAAAAGACGAACTTCTGGCCGTGAAAGCACAGTATGCGGATGAGCGCAGGACCCGAATCCTGCCGTTTGAAGGAGAGATCGATCTCGAAGACCTTATAAACGAGCACGATATTGCCATAACGCTTACTCACCTTGGCTATATTAAGAGAACGTCCGCTGACACCTACCGCGCGCAGCACAGAGGCGGAAAAGGAATCACCGGCGCCGGAACGCGCGAAGAAGATTTCGTAAAACAGCTGATGATAACGTCGTCGCACGATACGCTGCTGTTTATTACGGACAAGGGCCGCATGTACTCGCTTAAAGGGTATCAGATCCCGGATGCCGGAAGGACGGCGAAGGGTACGGCGGTGGTCAATCTTCTGCGGCTGACGGAGGGAGAAAAAGTTGCCTCGCTCATAGCGATCAGGTCGTTTGAAGACGCGAAATACCTGCTCTTCGGAACAAAGAACGGAATAGTAAAGAAAACTGCATTGTCCGCGTACGCAAACGTAAGGGCTTCGGGAATCATTGCCATAGATCTGCGCGATGACGATGAACTCATCAACGTGAGGCTCGCAAACGACGAAGACGTGATGATGGTTACGCGGAACGGAATGTCGATAAGATTCTCTATTGACGACGTGCGCGAGACCGGCAGAGCGTCGATGGGTGTAAAGGGCATGACGCTTAAAGAAAACGATTACGTGATCGGTTTTGACGTATGCAGCGAAGGCGCGACACCGCTCATCATAAGCGAATTCGGCTTCGGAAAGCGCGGAAACGTTGAAGATTACAGAAAGCAGAGCCGCGGCGGCAAGGGCGTTATCACTTATAAGAAGACGGATAAGACAGGTGCGCTGGTCGGACTTCTTATGGTAACGGACGACAACGATATTATGATGATCACGAACAACGGCACGATCATAAGGGTCCATGCAAAAGATATAAGCATCTTCGGCAGGACGGCCAGGGGCGTAACGCTTATGAAGGCTTCTGCGGATAATTATATTACGAGCTGTGACGCTACTTCTTATGACGAAGGCGAAGAAAGTGCTGCGCCGGAGACGATAGAAGGGGAAGATGTGATTCCGGACGTCGGAGTTGAAGAAGATCTTTCTGCAGACGGCGGCGAAGAAGAGGCTGTTCAGGAAGAAGATAATAACTGAGGCTGAGTAAAGATGTATGTTTGCGCGCTGGTAGGCGCAAGCGGTACGGGGAAAAGTCACCGGTCGCTGTGGGTCGCCAAAGAACATAATATCGATTTTGTGATCGACGACGGACTGCTTATCAAGGGCAATTCCGTGCTGGCGGGAAAGTCTGCCAAGGCGGAAAAGACCAAAGTCGCGGCGATCAGGACGGCGGTATTGACCGAAGACGCGCATGCATTTGAATTGAAAAGTGCTCTTAAAGAAAACAACGCGGAAAAGGTGCTCATTCTGGGCACCTCGGATGCGATGGTGCAGAGGATAGCAAACAGGCTCGGGCTCGGGGATATTGACGAGACGATATACATTCAGGATATTTCCAGCCCGTACGAGATCCAGCAGGCGCTCAACACGCGCAGAATGGAAGGAAAACACGTTGTCCCCGTACCGACGATGGAACTGAAAAAAGACTTTTCAGGGGTAATGCTTGACCCGCTCAACATTTTAAGGAGAAGAGGCGCCGGAAGTTACGAAAATATGGGGGAGAAATCCGTTATCCGCCCCACGTACAGCTATCTGGGCCGCTTTACGATCTCGGATTATACGATCTACCAGCTGGCCGAGCACGCCGCGAAGAAAAACGAGGCGGTTTCGCGAATTACCAGGTTCAGAGCGGATAAAGCGGAGGACGGAATACGTATCGAGATGGATATCGTGCTGTATTACGGCTATCCTCTCCCGCAGGTTTTTTCCAGACTTCGCAAAGAGATCGCGGAAGAAATAGAAAAGTATACTTCGCTTAATTCCGTAGCGGTCATTCTGACTGCAAAAAATATTGTTATGAAAAAGACGCAGGGCACCGGAACCGCAGCGGCGGCGCAAAATACTTTCAATTCCGGCGTGACTGTTATAAGGGAGGCAAAATAATGAAGGACACTATATATACGATCCCGGTCACCGAGGTGTACGAGACGCCGTGCGAATGTCCGCTCTGCGCGCTCGAGGCGCGATTTGAAAACGACAGAGTTAATTATTATCTTGGCCCTTCACTGATGGAACCGGAGAACAGGATCGCGACCAATGATACCGGTTTTTGCGGAAAACATTTCGGAATGATGTATAAAACGCAGACGAACCGGCTGGGGCTCGGACTTATTCTTGACACATATATGACGGAGCAGATCGCGAGACTGAGAAAAATCGCTGGAGAAAAGCCTAAAGCGGACGAAGGCCGCAGATCGCTGTTCGGCGGTAAGGGAAAAGGTAAAGACAGCGTGCGGGCTGCGCAGGGAATATGCGACTATTGGAAAAAACACAGCGAAACGTGCTGCATCTGCCAGGATCTCGAAAGAACGATGGAGAGATACATCGACGTGATCTTTTACCTGTATTTTTCTCAGAAAGAGTTTCGGGAGAAGGTTGACGCGGGCCAGGGGTACTGCATGAAGCATTTTGAAGTTTTGTGTGAAAAAGCGGGGAAAATGCTTTCTCCCGGAAAGCAGGACGAACTTTTATCGTCGCTCGTGCCTCAGCAGCTTGAGAACCTTTCCCGCATTCAGGATGAGGTCAACTGGTTTACTAAAAAGTTTGATTACAGATACACACAGGAACCGTGGAAAAATTCCAGGGACGCACTGCCGCGCGGCATGCGCAAAATGACGGGGGTACGTGAAATTGGCGAGAACTGAGACCGTGACTTTCAGTATTGACGACTTTGACTGCCGGCGGATATTTACGTGCGGTCAATGTTTTCGCTGGAAACAGGAAGGTGAATGGTGGAAAGGGATTGCCCGCGGGAAACAGCTCAAGCTGAAGTCCGACCGGCAGCTCGGAACTGTGACTGTCTGCGGCGACGGAACGGAAGCGTTTTTGCAGGAGTGGGGCAATTATTTTGACCTGGGCACCGATTATGCCGGGATCCGGGGGTATCTTTCCGGGATCGACGGATATCTCGCGGAGGCAACAGCTTTCGGGCGCGGGATCAGGCTTCTTCGCCAGGAACCGTTTGAAACGCTTATTTCGTTTATTATTTCGGCGAACAACAACATTCCGCGCATAAGCAAGTGCATCGAGGTCCTGAGCGAGCGGTACGGTGAGCAGATCGGGATCGATGAGGACAGCGGGAAAGCGCTGTATGCGTTTCCGGAGCCTGAAAAACTTGCCGCCGCCGAGCCGGAAGAGATATCGGAAGTGTGCCACGCAGGGTACAGATCACCGTATATTGCCGCCGCGGCGAAAAGATACATTGACCTCGGGGGCGATATCAGCGAGCCTGAAAGTTATCCGGGCGTCGGACCGAAAGTCGCAGCATGCGTGATTTTATTTACGGGCAGGGACCTGGACGCGTTCCCTGTGGACGTTTGGGTAAAAAGGCTGATGCACGAACTGTATTTTCCGGACATTCCGGAAGGAACGGATCCGCCGCTGCCGCTGATCACGGAGTTTGTGAAAACACACTTTCCGAAATACGGCGGATTTGCGCAGCAGTATCTCTTTTACTGGCGGCGCGAACAAAGCAAAAAGCAGTGATGAAAGCAAAAAACAGACGGTAAGGACTGTAAACGGGTATAAACAGACAGAAGCATATATACAGGAGGAAGCAAAATGGCATTTTTAAGCGACATCGAAATTGCGCAGCAGTGCAAAATGAAACCGATTTATGAAATTGCGGAGAAAGCGGGCATTCCGGCGGATTATGTCGAGCCTTACGGAAAGTATAAGGCAAAGATCGACCTGGCTTATCTTAGAGAGAACACGAATAAGGACGGAAAACTTGTGCTCGTTACGGCGATAACGCCGACGCCTGCGGGAGAGGGAAAGACTACGACGACGATAGGGCTTTCCGACGGACTTTCGCGCATTGGAAAAAAAGTGACGGTCGCTTTGAGAGAGCCGTCGCTCGGACCGGTGTTCGGGGTGAAAGGCGGCGCTGCGGGCGGCGGATATGCGCAGGTAGTGCCGATGGAAGATATAAACCTGCACTTTACGGGCGATTTTCATGCGATCGGAGCGGCGAACAACCTCCTGGCGGCAATGCTCGATAACCATATACATCAGGGAAATGCGCTCGGGATCGACCCGCGCAAGATCACTTGGCGGCGTTGCGTGGACATGAACGACAGGCAGCTCAGGAATATTGTGGACGGGCTCGGCGGAAAGGCAAACGGATTTGCGCGCGAAGACGGGTATGACATCACCGTTGCCAGCGAAATTATGGCCGTGTTCTGCCTCGCGGAGTCAATAGACGATCTGAAGCTCAGGCTCGGGCGGATAATTGTCGGCTACACTTACGACGACCGGCCGGTGACCGCCGCGGAACTCAAAGCGGTTGGGGCAATGACGGCGCTGCTTAAGGATGCGCTTAAGCCGAACCTCGTGCAGACGCTCGAAGGCACGCCCGCGTTCGTACACGGCGGACCGTTTGCTAATATTGCCCACGGATGTAACTCCGTAATTGCCACCAGAACGGCGCTAAAGATGGGTGAATATACCGTTACCGAAGCCGGATTCGGCGCAGATCTCGGTGCGGAAAAGTTTCTTGACATCAAATGCCGCGAAGCCGGGCTCACACCTGACGCCGTCGTAGTTGTTGCGACCGTTCGCGCGCTTAAGATGCACGGAGGAAAGCCCAAGACCGATCTGGCTGCAGAAGATCTGAACGCGCTTGAAAAAGGCATACCGAACCTGCTCAGACACGTTTCAAACATAAGAAACGTATATCACCGCCCGTGCGTCGTTGCCGTAAACCGTTTCCCGACCGATACGGACAACGAGATCAACTTTATTATTGAAAAGTGCCGTGCACTTGGCGTGAATACCGTGCTTTCGACCGTCTGGGCGGAAGGCGGCAAGGGCGGCGAGGCGCTGGCCCGCGAAGTCGTTCGGTTATGCGAGCAGGGCAGTGATGAAAAATTCACGTTCTCGTACGAGCTGGAAGATTCGATCGTCAATAAAATCACCGCGATCGTGCAAAAAGTTTACGGCGGAAAGGACGTTGCGTTCCTGGCTAACGCGAAGAAGCAGATAGACCGTCTCGAAGAGCTCGGATACGGCAAGCTTCCTGTATGTATGGCAAAGACACAGTACAGCTTCAGTGACGATCCCGCGAAGCTCGGAGCGCCGGAAGATTTTACGGTGACGGTAAGGAACGTGAAAGTATCCGCCGGAGCCGGATTTATTGTCGCGCTTACCGGAGATATTATGACCATGCCCGGACTTCCTAAAGTTCCGGCGGCTGAAAAGATAGACGTAAGCTCGGACGGCATTATTTCCGGATTGTTCTGATGATGACGGCGCCGGAAATTTCCGGAAAAGTCCGGAAAAGTCCGGAAAAGTTCGGAAAAGTCCGGAAAAGTTCGGGAATATCCGGAAAACCCGGAAATGACGGTAAAATTCCGGCCGCGCCTTGAGTTTTAGGGCAAAAAATTGTATACTCTTTCTGCCCGGAGCTTCCGGGAACAGGGGGACTCCGCCGGACGGTCAGATCCGGAGGGGAAAATGAAAGAGATAAGAGAAAGAAAAGAAAAAAACGGGCCTGAAGCGGCTGAAAACGGAGCGCAGCCGGAGAACGTAAACAGGGCAACGATGCGACTTCTGCCGGAAGAGATAAGGCCTTACGAGCGGGCGGAAGCGCTGGGTGAAGAAAGATTGTCCGAGACCGAACTTCTGGCGATCCTGCTAAGGAGCGGAACGAAAGAACGGACAGCGCTGGAAGTTGCCGCCGCAATGATGAAACAGTTCGGAGGCCTACGAGGCATCGCAGCGGCGAGCAGAGAAAAATTGTCCGAAGTAAAAGGCGTCGGAAAGGTAAAGGCGATCGTCCTGAGATCCGCGTTCGAGCTCGGAAAACGTGAACTGAAAGAAAAGCGCATAAGCAGAGAGCAGATAAAAAACGTTAACGACCTGGTACTGCTCTATATGGAAGAAATGAAATCGGTGCAGGAGCAGGTAAAGGTCGTGCTGCTGGACACAAGATCGCGCATTATAAGGGACGTGACGGTCTCGGTCGGTACGGCGAACAAAGCGGCTGTCGATCCGTCGGACATTTTTTACGCAGCAATCGAAGGAAGGGCCAGGTCGATAGTGCTTATGCACAATCATCCTACGGGAGACTGCAGTCCGAGTCCCGAAGATTATGCATTAACGAGCAGGATCTTCCGCGCCGGGAAGCTCCTCGGAATAACAGTAGCCGATCATCTGATCTTCGGGGACAATAATTATTACAGCTTCTTTGAGAGCGGAGATATGATGAAAATAGCAGGAGCAACCGAAAGGGCAGGATAAAAGTGGCAAGAGACATTGGTATCGATCTAGGCACAGCCAATATACTGGTCTATCTTAAAGGAAAAGGGATAGTGATACGCGAACCTTCCGTTGTCGCCGTAAACAGGCACACGGGAGAAGTTCTGGCGGTGGGCAGTCCGGCTAAAAAGATGCTCGGGCGTACGCCGGCCAGCATAATATCTGTCCGGCCCATAAGAGACGGCGTGATCGCCGATTATGATATGGCCGAGAAGCTCATACGCTACGTGCTGAAAAAGGCACAGTCGGCGGCCGGAGTGGGTAAGTCGAATATTATCATCAGCGTTCCGTCGGGCGTGACCGAAGTGGAGTATATGGCTGTTGAACAGGCTGCCGAAAAAGCGGGGGCAAAAAAACATCCGATATTGTTCGAAGAGCCGGTGCTGGCAGCGATCGGAGCCGGTATTGACCTTAAAGAATCAAACGGGAGTATGGTCGTTGACATCGGCGGAGGCACTGCCGAAGTCGCTGTATTGTCCGCGGGCGGAGTCGTGCTCTGCAAATCCATAAGAGCCGCCGGAGACGCGCTGGACGAAGCGATCGTTAATTACGTTAAGCGCGAAAGAAGCCTGCTGATCGGCGAACTTACGGCCGAAGAGATCAAATGTACTATAGGCGCCGCCTATCCCAAACCGCAGGAAGAATATATGGAGATAAAGGGGCGGGATCTTAAGACGGGGCTGCCCAAAAACATTAAAATAACGTCTTCAGAAGTGGGAGAAGCGATCGCGGAGCCGGTAAATACCATTATTTCCGCCATAAAAGAATCGCTGGAAGAAACGCCGCCGGAGCTTGCCGCCGACGTTATGGACAGAGGGATAATGCTTACCGGAGGAGGCGCGCTTCTGAGCGGTTTTGACCGCAGGATAAAGATAGAAACAGGTATTCCTGTGACAATAGCGGAAAATCCTCTGGACTGTGTGGCGCTCGGTGCCGGAAAATGTCTGTCGGACGCAGCGCTGCGCAGATTGATCTACAGAAACAGAAATATGGGTGTATGACATAATAACACAGGGGCATGCTGCGCGCGGTGCCGAAACAGGTTTACCGGCAGCTGCAGATCGATTATCGGAGCGGATATGTCGCGAAAAAATAAGATAGCAGTATTCATATTGATAGTGCTTACCGTAGCCAGCCTGGCGCTCGTGGTTATTTCGACCACGTCGGACAGGCTGAACGGCGCTTTTCGCGTTCTGGGCACTCCGGTAAGGTCGCTCCAGAGAGCGGTCACGCGCCTCGGGGACAATATTTCGCAGCGCTTTTCAGTGATGCGTGAGAATAAGGCGATAAAAGCCGAAATCGACAGGCTGATCGAGGAAAACGATGCTTTGCGCCAGAGAAACGCGGAACTTGAGCCGCTGGTTGGCAAAAACGAGGAACTTGAAAGACTCCTCGGGGTAAAAGAAATTGTTTCCGACTACACACTTCTGCGCGCGTCTGTAATAACAAAGGACATCACGGATTGGTTCAACGAATTTACGATCGACGTCGGAACGAAGGACGGCGTAAAAAACGGAACTGTAGTGATGACGTCTTACGGTCTCGTCGGCCTCGTCTATAATGCCGGATATAACAGTTCCAAGGTGCGCTGCATAGTGGATGAACGCAGTGAACTGATGTGCAGGATCAAGAGAAACGACGAACTTTTGCGCGTGAGCGGCACGACAAACGAAAACTTTACTGCGGGACTTGTCGCGGACAGGATAGCTAAAAATGCGGCAATATACGTCGGGGACGTTATAATAACCGCGGACAGCGGCGACGTTTATCCGGCCGGCTTAACGGTGGGAGTAGTTTCAGAAGTGAGGGTAGACGAGGACGGGAACAGATACGCAACGGTAGTATCCGACGTTAATTTTACTTCGCTGACTTCTGTCACGGTGCTTTTGAGAACTTCCGGCGGGGAGGATGAAGGGGCATGAACTGGCGCAAAATAATAAAAGGCGTTTTGATCGCGCTCGCCGTAGTCTTTCTCGGACTGATACAGGCAGGCTTTTTTGACAGGCTTAAGATCGCGCAGTGCAAGCCGGAACTTGTGCTGTGCTTTATGGTCGTGTTGTCATGCAGGCTGAATTATCTGCACGCCGGAATAGCGGGATTTGCCGCCGGGCTGTATATGGATATCGTTTACGGCAGGTACGTGGGAATATACGCGTTTCTGTATCTGACGTTCTGCTGGATAAGTTCGCTCACAGCCGGAAGGCTCTTTGAAAAAAACAGATTTCTGGGACTGGCCGCATTGCCGCCGCTGTTTTTAGCGTATGAGATCATCGAGAGCCTGATGATAAGATTTATAGCTGTTTATATTGACGGCGGCGGAGCGCTGTACAATTACGGATATGCGAAACATTTTGTGACACGCATATTGCCCGGCAGCGCG
>JAFWQX010000113.1 GCA_017508875.1 Clostridia bacterium
AAGCAAAATAGACCGCGCTGGGCAAACAGGTATGTTCGCGCAGGAAGTAACGAAGTAACGAAATTTCCTAAATCATACTTTTTTACTTCTGACCAATATTGAGCAATGCCAATGTTGTTAATAGAATCAGGCTTTTCGCTCCGAAAAGGGACCAACCGTGATGATTCGTAAGAATGAATTAAATTAAATATTATTATAGCACTACTCTCTCGGTTCGAAGTTCTATTGATAAACTCTTTGTAATTATTTAACTGGGAATCATCTTCTATACCCATAAAACAATAATACTTCCTTAGATAGAGACTATGCTCTTCATCTAATTCATTATTGGGGTTATTTTTTAACTCCATTGAGTTGTGTACTTTGTTTATAAAAGAACTGTAAGTATCTACACCTTTAGCTGACAGTTCACTGTCAGAGGAGACTATTTTATCCGCTTCAATCGTAAGTTCGTTGTATCTAGTAAAAGAGTCTTCAACAGAATAACCGTTTTTAAGCAAATCAACATTACAAACATAATCAAATACATACTCATAGGTGCCGGAATAAAAGCCAAATGCATAATAAATATGAAAAACCATGAACAAAACAATAATCGAAGCAAACATAGCAAAACAGAATCCAAGCGGATTGAATATCCGCCTGAATTCTGTTTTTTTAACAAATGTACTGGTAGGTTTTTTGTAAGTGGTCAATGTCTTGTCCATACGCATTGTCTTGTTTGTTGGTTATTACTGCGTTCATCGTTGTTTTGTGTTGTCAATGACAACGACTTTGTGTTTTTCTGCCTTTGTTTATCTCTCCGGCGAAGCACAGAAAAGGCAACGATCCTGCTCCGCTTTTGGGATCTTATGCAGCCTGGAGTGACAGATGGTATGATACCGGACTTTTGTATCCTAAACTGCTGTGCAGCTGCTTCCTATTATAGAACAGCTCTATATATTTGAAAGCATCCCTCTGCACGTCTTCCAAGCAGGAATACTGTTTCCCACTGTAATGATAGTGTATACACTCACACTGAAAATGTCAATATAATTGGCAATGTGCCCGGAACTTGACAGCGTGCCGAAATGTGAGTATAAGAATTGACGGCGGTTCGCCGCCTGCCGCCGGCAGTCCGGCCACACCAACCCGCGCCCAACCGAAAGAAAGACAACTTATGCTGAAATTTGACCCTTTCTCGCTCGAAACATTAAAAAAAGCCATTCCGTATCTTAAAAACAATCCGTGGCCTGCCAGCGATATTACCGCCGGCGTGCTGCTTATGTTCCGCGAGGGGACAGAGCTCGGGTTCTGCATAGAAAATGATACGCTGATCGTCAGGCAGATCATCGGCGATCAGGTCGCATTCAGCTGGCCGATAGGGGCGGACGTTGACGGCGCGATAGATAAATTGATCGTATATGCCCGGGAAAACAGCCTTCCGCTGCGATTTTACGGGGTGACAAAGGAGCTTCTGCGCATAATTCGTGCAGACGGGCGGCTCAGGCCGGCAATGTGGGGATTCGATATGCGCTGGAGCGATTACGTTTATTCGTTTGACGAGATCGCGTCGTTCCGGGGCAAAAAGTTCAGCGGCCAGCGCAACCATATCAACAAATTCGTACAGCTCTACGGCGAGCCCGTTGTGCGCGCGATCAGGCCGGAAGACCGCGATAAAATTGACGCGATGCTGCGCGAATACCATGCCGAACATGACGGGGGAACGGCGATCGAAGCGTTCGAACTTGCCGGTACGCTCGATTTGCTTGATTCGTACGAAGACCTCGGTATGATCGCGGCCTGCCTCGAAGCGGGAGGCGAGATCGCGGCTGTAAGCATCGGCGAACTGGTCGGCGACATGCTGTTTATCCACGTTGAAAAGGCCCTCAAACGGTTCGAAGGCGCATATCCTGTCATTTTTAACGGATTTGTGCGGTACGTCGAAGCGCAGCTCGGATATCCGCTGCTGTTTGTGAACAGGGAAGACGACTCCGGCGATCCCGGGATCCGCACGTCGAAACGTCAATACCAGCCGATCTCTATGATCAATAAGCATCTCGTTCACGTGAAGGCGGGAGAGGGGCTGACGTGGGATTTTATGAGGCACAGGCGGGGGGCGGTGCTGCGCTGCGGCGAGGTCTTTCTTACTCCGGTCCGTGCGTCGGATAAGGCCGCGTACCTCGCCCTTAATACGGACGTCGACAATAATAAAATGTGGGGCTACGATTACCGTGAGGATCCGTGGATAACGGGGCCGGTCGATGACAATACTTTTTACGACCAGCTGCGCCGCGATATGCGAGCCGGAGATTCGATCAATTTTGCTGTCAGGACGAGTGAATCGGGGCCAATGATCGGCGAGGCGCTGCTCTGGCAGTTTACTTCTGACGGCTTCGCCGAAGTCGGTTGCCGCATCATGCCTGAATACCATCAAAAAGGGTACGGGAAGGCGGCGTTCAGCGGGCTTTCGGAGTTTGCCTCCCGCGAACTCGGCCTTAAATGCGTCGCACGATGTTTTGAGGAAAACGAAGCGTCCCGCCGTATGATCGAAGGGAGCGGGTACTCCCAGATACGGCAGGACGGGGATAATGAGATTATTAAATGGAGAATGGCAAGTGACAAGTGATAAGTTGCAAGTGGCAAAACTCTTAACTCTTAACTCTTAACTCTGAACTTGCCATCGTGCTTTCGGTTTCACACTTTTTACAGCGCCGCAAATCCTTTTTCAAGATCCGCGATGATGTCGTCGATATGCTCGGTGCCTATCGACAGCCTGATCGTGTTGCGATGAATATTCTGATCCTCCAGCTCCTCGTCAGAAAGCTGCGAATGCGTCGTTGTCGCCGGATGAATGACGAGCGATTTGACGTCGGCAACGTTTGCGAGCAGTGAGAATATTTCGAGCGCGTCGATAAACGCGTGCGCCTCCTTTTGACCGCCCTTTATATCAAACGTGAAGATCGAAGCGCCGCCGTTGGGGAAATACTTCTCATAAAGCGCGTGCTGCGGATGATCCGGAAGAGAAGGGTGATTAACTTTTTCGACGAGCGGATGGTTTGCTAAAAACGCAACGACCTTTTTCGTATTTTCGGCGTGGCGCTCGAGACGGAGCGACAGCGTTTCGATGCCCTGGAGGAGCAGAAAAGCGTTGAACGGAGAGATCGCAGCACCTGTATCACGCAAAAGAATTGCCCGGATGTACGTAACAAACGCCGCGGGACCGGCCGCCGCGGTGAATGAAACGCCGTGGTAGCTCGGATTCGGTTTTGCGATAGGCGCATATTTATCCGCATTAGCAGCCCAGTCGAATTTGCCGGAGTCAACGATTATGCCGCCGAGCGTCGTGCCGTGGCCGCCGAGGAATTTGGTGGCGGAGTGGACAACGATGTCTGCGCCGTGCTCTATCGGGCGGATCAGGAAGGGCGTGCCGAAGGTGTTGTCAATTACGAGCGGGATATTGTGCGCGTGTGCGATTTCGGCGAGGGCGTCAATGTCGGGAATGTCGCTGTTCGGGTTTCCGAGCGTTTCGATAAAGATCGCTTTCGTGTTTGGTTTCACCGCCGCCGCGACTTCGACCAGATCGTGGATGTCAACGAACGTCGTATTGATCCCGTACTGCGGGAGCGTGTGTGCGAGCAGGTTAAAACTGCCGCCGTAGATCGTCTTCTGAGCAACGATATTGTCACCGCTCTGAGCGAGCGCCTCGATCGTATAAGTTATTGCCGCCGCACCTGACGCGAGGGCAAGTGCCGCGACCCCGCCTTCGAGTGCCGCAACGCGCTTTTCAAGCACGTCCTGCGTCGAATTGGTAAGCCTGCCGTAAATATCGCCCGGATCAGCGAGCCCGAAGCGCGCCGCCGCATGGGCGCTGTTGTGGAAAACGTAAGAAGTCGTCTGGTAAATAGGGACAGCCCTCGAATCGGTAGCGGGATCGGCCTGTTCCTGACCTACGTGGAGCTGAAGGGTTTCAAATTTATAGTTGCTCATGATGTGTACCCCTTTCTGTACTTTTGCGCTTTACTTTGCGCTTTACTTGAATTCCTACCAAATAGGTGGTATTATAGGTATATAAATGTTGCGAGGTGATTTACTTTGAAAATTTCAACAAAGGGCCGTTATGCGCTGCGTATGCTGATCGATCTGGCCGAACACGGCAGCGGGAGATTCGTTTCTTTAAAAGAGATCTCCGACCGCCAGAATATATCGAAGAAATACCTCGAACAGATCATCCAGATCTTTAACAAAACCGACGTCCTGAGGGCGAATCGCGGCGCTCAGGGCGGGTATATGCTTGCGCGTTCTCCCGAAAAGTATACGGTAGGGGAGATACTTAGGCTGACCGAAGGGTCATTGTCGCCCGTGGACTGCGTCGATCAGGATCCGGTCATGTGCGAAAGAAGCATCAATTGTCCGACACTTCCCGTCTGGAGAGGCCTCGCTAAAGTCGTGAACGAATACCTCGACGGGATCACGCTGCAGGATCTTGTTGACCAGCATAAAGAACGCGGCGCATACGATTATATGATCTGATTTGTTTTTAATGTCAATCGGCGAACATCGGCGTTGAGAGGTAGCGCTCGCCTGTGTCCGGAAGGAGGGCAACGATTATCTTGCCTGCGTTTTCGGGCCGTTTTGCGAGCTGAGTCGCAGCAAATACGGCGGCGCCGGACGAAATACCCACCAAAACGCCCTCTTTTCTCGCCAGCGCACGGCCGGTTGCAAAAGCGTCTTCGTTTTCCACCGGAATTATTTCGTCATATATGTTCGTGTTGAGCGTGTCGGGGACAAATCCGGCGCCTATGCCCTGTATTTTATGCGGGCCGGCAACGCCTTTCGAGAGTACCGGCGACGTTGCGGGTTCTACGGCGACAACTTTTACGTTCGGATTCTGTGATTTCAGATATTCTCCTACGCCCGAAAGCGTTCCGCCCGTGCCTACGCCCGCTACGAAAATGTCAACTTTTCCGTCCGTGTCGTTCCAGATCTCGGGGCCGGTGGTCGCGAGATGAATCGCGGGATTCGCGGGGTTCGTGAACTGACTGGGAATGAAGCTGTTCGGAATTTCCGCCGCAAGCTCATTTGCCTTTTCAATAGCGCCTTTCATTCCCTTCGCGCCTTCGGTCAATACAAGTTCCGCTCCGTACGCTTTCAGCAGGTTTCTGCGTTCAACGCTCATCGTCTCAGGCATCGTGAGGATGATCCTGTATCCTCTGGACGCGGCAACGGCGGACAATCCGATTCCTGTGTTTCCGCTGGTCGGTTCGATTATTACCGAATCCGGCTTCAGCAGGCCCTTGCTTTCAGCGTCGTCAATCATCGCTTTTGCGATCCTGTCTTTAACGCTGCCTGCCGGGTTGAAATATTCAAGCTTTCCGTAGACTGACGCGCCGTTCGAGGCCGTGTCCGCGAATCTGGTGAGGTTGAGCAGCGGTGTTCCGCCGATCAGATCGGTAATTTTGTCGTATGTTTTCATAAGCTTTGACACTCCTTTTTAAGTACCTCCCGACGGCGAATACGCACAATTCATATCGGAATTGTAGGCATTATAGCACGGGCAAAAAAGGATGTCAACAGTTTTTTTATGGCAAGTGATAAGTTGCAAGTTGCAAGTGGCAAGTTGTAAGTGGCAAGTTGCAAGTTGTAAGTGGCAAGTGGCAAGTTGAAAGTGGCAAGTGATAAGTTGCAAGTTGCAAGTGGCAAGTGAACCGAGTGATGGCACGAATTTTGGGTCTCATGCGTTCCCTACATTAATTCGCATTTCGGTCAAACAAAATTCTTAGCCATCTATCCGGCTTCGTGCGTGA
>JAFWQX010000114.1 GCA_017508875.1 Clostridia bacterium
GCGATATTTTTGGTCGAGTAACCTTTGCCGAGAACGGATACGTCGTTAAGTACGATAGATACACGAACGTTACCGTTTTTAACATAGGACTTTTCAAAAGTCTCAGCCGCTTCCTTGTTTGCAAAGAACAGGCCGCTGCCATTGTTAGCTACTTTTGTGAAGCTTACGTTGGATTTTTTCCCGGCAGCATTAGCCCGTGAATTGGTAAGAACGCTGCCTGCTGCGAGAGCTACGACCATAGCTACTGCTAACACCACTGACAGCGTTCTCTTCAAGAACTTGCTTTGCATGTTTTTTTCTCCTTCCATTCTACTTTTGTCTATAATCCCTTAACCACTTTCATGGCAGAAATCTATACGCTTTTATTTTACAATATGTAACACTATGATTTCAATAGGAATTGGCAAAAGATTTTCAAAAAAACTTTCAGGTCATTATTTCGCGGAGAAGTTGGCAAAAGTGCAGAAAAAAAGCCGCGTTTAACCCAAAAGTTAAGCGCGGCAATAAATTTTGATCAATTATCCGTCAATCGGCGGCAAGATAAGAATCTTCAGATCTTATCAGTACATTCCGCCCATTCCGCCGCCTGCGGGAGCTGCGGGCTCGGGCTCGGGGATGTCGGCGACAACAGCTTCGGTCGTAAGGAGCGTAGCAGCTACAGAAGCGGCATTCTGAAGAGCGCTTCTCGTAACTTTCGCGGGGTCAACGATACCGACAGCGATCATGTCTACAAGTTTTTCGCTGATAACGTCGTAGCCGAAACCGGGCTTTGCGTTGCGGACCTTGTCAACGATAACAGCGCCTTCGAGGCCTGCATTGACAGCGATCTGGTATACGGGTTCTTCGAGCGCTTTGAGCACGATCTTAACGCCAGTCTTCTCGTCGCCTTCGGTCTCATCGAGCAGCTTCGCTACCTTCGGAATAGCGTTGATGTACGCCGTTCCGCCGCCTGCTACGATACCTTCCTCGACTGCTGCTTTGGTAGCGGCCAGAGCGTCTTCCATACGCAGCTTCTTTTCTTTCATCTCAACTTCGCTTGCTGCGCCGACCTGGATAACGGCTACGCCGCCTGCAAGTTTCGCAAGTCTCTCCTGAAGTTTCCCGCGGTCGAAATCGGACGTGGTCTCTGCGATCTGGTTCTTGATGACCTGAACGCGCTTTGCGATCTCTTCTTTATCGCCTGCGCCGTCAACGATGATAGTGTTCTCTTTAGCGACCTTTACCTGCCTTGCGCGGCCGAGCTGGCTGATCTGAGTCTCTTTAAGATCGAGACCGAGTTCTTCGGTGATAACTTCGCCGCCGGTAAGGATAGCGATATCGCGGAGCATCTCTTTACGTCTGTCGCCGAAGCCCGGAGCTTTAACAGCGACGCACGTGAAGTTACCGCGAAGTTTATTGACAACGAGCGTTGCAAGTGCTTCGCCTTCAACGTCTTCGGCGATGATCAGGAGTTTTTTGCCCTGCTGGAGGATCTGCTCAAGTACAGGAAGCACTTCCTGAATGTTGGAAATTTTCTTGTCCGTAATAAGGATGTACGGATCGTCGAGAACGGCTTCCATCTTATCGGTATCTGTGGCCATGTAAGCGGAAACGTAGCCGCGGTCGAACTGCATACCTTCGACGACTTCGAGGTTCGTTCCCATCGTCTTGGACTCTTCAACGGTAATAACGCCGTCGTTCGTGACTTTTTCCATAGCGCTGGCGACCATCTCGCCTACCGATTCGTCGTTTGCGGAAACAGCCGCTACTCTTGCGATATCGTCACGGCCTCTTACTTTAACGCTGTCGTCACGAATGCTGTTTACGGTAGCTTCGACTGCTTTCGCGATGCCTTTCTTAAGGATCATCGGATTTGCGCCTGCGGCAATGTTTCTGAGTCCTTCTCTGATGATCGCCTGAGCAAGCAGCGTAGCGGTGGTCGTTCCGTCGCCGGCAACGTCGTTCGTCTTCGTGGCAACTTCTTTTACGAGCTGAGCGCCCATATTCATGAAGCGGTCTTCGAACTCGATTTCTTTAGCGATCGTTACACCGTCGTTCGTGATGAGCGGAGCGCCGTATTTTTTATCGAGGACAACGTTTCTGCCTTTCGGTCCGAGTGTGATCTTTACTGTATTGGCGAGCTGGTCAACGCCTGCAACGAGTGCTTTTCTTGAATCTTCGCTGAATTTTATTTCTTTAGCCATTATTAAACGCCTCCTGTATTATTCTACGACAGCGAGAATATCGCTCTGCTTAAGGATCGTATATTCCACACCGTCAAATTTGTATTCGGTGCCTGCATATTTACTTGTAAGAACTCTGTCCCCTACTTTTACTTCCATCGGGACAAGTTTTCCGTCAACGACGGCGCCGGGGCCTACTGCCACGACCTCAGCAAGCTGAGGCTTCTCTTTTGCCGAACCGGGCAATATAATGCCGCTCTTCGTGGTCTCTTCGGTCTCAAGCATCTTGATTGCGACTTTATCGCCTAAAGGTCTGATAGTCATTTTGTTTTCCTCCTGTTATATGATGTTCTCGTTTATTCTTTTCAGGTCGTTAGCACTCGTTTGCTTTGAGTGCTAACAATCGTGCGTATTATGCCAATATTGACCGGTATATACAAGCTTTGATTTCTGCGGTTAATGCGAAATATCTCGCGTTAACTCTATTTTGCTTCGGTTTCCTATATATTTCACGATATTTGGAGCTACAGTCCGAGGAGCTTTGCATATTCAAGTATCAGGCGTTTCATTCCGGCGTTGTCAAATATGATCTCGACGACTGTTCCTGACTCGGTTACTTCTGTCTTGCTGACCGTACCCGCTCCGAATTTTTTATGTGAGACGCGGTCTCCGGGAGCAACGCTTTTAAGGTATTCTTCGCCTGTTGCTGAAGGCGTTGATATATAGCGGCCGAACTGGATCGGCGCTCCTGTGCTGCTCTTAGCAGGTTTGGTTGCTTCCTGTTTATTTTCTTTGGGCTTGGTTAAATTAAAAACATTGTCGGAAACAAACGGGTTCTCGGCGTCGTCGAAAATGTATTGTCTGCCGCGGCGGCTGCCGTATATGCTGCCTTTATCGCTTCCGTTACTGTTCCCGTAGCCGGCGCCGTAGTTTCCCTTATAGCTGCTTCCGTAACCTCCTCCATACCCAGAGCCGTACCCCGCCGATCCGTAACCGGATCCAAATCCCGAGCCGTAGCCCGAGCAGTAACCGCCGCGCCCGGAAGAACTGAGCTCAAGGTCCTCGGCGGGAATATCGCGCAAAAACCGTGAAGGCTTATAAAGCTGAGTCCTGCCGTAAAGCATGCGGTAAGAACAGCACGAAAGGAAAAGCTGTTTCATTGCCCGCGTGACCGCGACGTACATAAGGCGGCGTTCCTCCGCCATTGACCCGCTGTCTTCGATCGACTGGACTGACGGAAAGACGCCGTCTTCGAGCCCTGCGAGGAAAACGACTGGAAATTCGAGGCCTTTTGCGCTGTGTATGGTGGTAAGGGTGACTTTTGAAGTAACTGCATCATCCTCACCGCTGTCGCTTTCAAGGTCCGAGTTAAGTGAAACTGTTTCGAGGAACTCTGAGAATACTGCCCCGGCGGATTCATAGCTTTCGTCGAGACCGTCTTCAAACGTCTTTGTAACCGACATGAATTCGCGAATGTTTTCGGCTTTTGCGTCGCCTTCAGGCGTATGCTCGGCTTCGTATTCCGCCGCAAGGCCTGTAGTATCGATCACTCTTTCGGTAAATTCGGTAAGAGTCGGAGACTCCGCAAGGATAACGGCAAGTTTCGCCATCAATGCTCTGAATGCGGCAAGCTTTTCTTTCGCCCTCGCAAGAGGCGGATAATTCTCGATATTCCGTATGACTTCAAACATCGTCGTTCCGGCGTTTGCGGCAATCAGCGAGATGTTTTCTACGGTCGTATCGCCTATCCCGCGTTTAGGTACGTTGATAATACGCCTGAGAGACGCTTCATCAGAAGGGTTCGCAAGCAGGCGCAGATACGCCACGAGGTCTTTGATTTCTTTGCGGTCGTAGAATTTCATGCCTCCGAAAACGCGGTAAGGGATCCGCATACGCGTCAGCACGCGCTCAATACCTGTCGATACGGCATTCACTCTGTATAGTACCGCAAAGTCTGAGTACGAAGCGTCTCCGGCCTCGACCTGCTTCTTTATTTCCGCCGAAATAAATTCCGCTTCTTCATTATGGTCTTGCGCCATGCAGCAAACTGCCTTAGCTCCCTGGCCGGAGCTCGTCCATAACTTCTTACCTGTGCGGTGAACGTTTTTCTTTATTAAATCGTTCGCGATCTTAAGGATGCTGCCGGTCGAACGGTAGTTCTGCTCGAGCTTGATCACTTTAGCAGACGGATGGCGATGCTCGAAATTAAGAATATTGTCAACTTCAGCGCCTCTGAAACTGTATATGCTCTGGTCGTCGTCACCCACCACGCAAAGGTTTCCGTTTGTCCCCGCAAGTATATTTACGAGCCTGTCCTGCACCTTATTTGTGTCCTGGTATTCGTCGACAAGTATATACCGGAATAGTCCGCGGTAATAGTTAAGAACGTCAGGATTCTCCTCAAAAAGCTTAACAGTGTAGAGAATCATGTCGTCAAAGTCCATACAGTTGCTTTTTTTTAGAATATTCTGATATTCGGCATATACTCTCGCATTTATCCTCTGATCGTACGTTTCCGCTTCGTTCATAACGTCCTGCGGCGTCTGCATGCGGTCTTTGAATTTCCCGATAAGCGCTCTTAGCATCTTCGGAGGGTAAAGTTTATCGTCGAGATTCAGATGTTTTATAGCCGCTTTTACCGTTTCGAGTGATTCGGATTCGGCATATATAGTAAAATGCGGATCGTAACCGAGCAGCGCGGCATTCCGGCGCAGGATCTTTCCGCAGCAGGCGTGAAAAGTGCCTATCCAGGGACTCAGGATACTTTCCCCGAGGAGCGCGCCGATACGTGTTTTCATCTCGCCCGCGGCTTTATTCGTAAAAGTAATTGCGAGAATATTGTAAGGGTTCACGTAGCGTTCATTCACGAGATAGGCATATCTGTACGTTAGTACGCGCGTCTTACCGCTGCCTGCGCCCGCGAGCACGAGCAAAGGCCCGTCGCCGTACGTAACAGCCTCGTATTGTTCTTTATTTAAAACTTCAGATAGGTTTTCTTTAAGCATTATGTATCACGAAAAATAAAACTATAACGGTTTAGAACAGGCGTCAGCGGGTCAATTCAGCAGTGCGCTGCCTGAATATCTCATACATTACGACGCCAGCCGCGACAGACGCGTTGAGCGACGTGACCTGCCCTTTCATCGGTATGGTCAATACGAAATCGCAGTTTTTTCTGGTCAGGTCCGCCATTCCGTTGCCTTCGCTGCCTATCACGAGCGCCAGCGGCCCGTTAAGCTTTGCGTTGAAGAATTCTGTTTCTCCGGTTAGATCCGTGCCTGCTACCCACAGTCCCTGCTCTTTAAGATAATCCAGCGTCTGTACGATATTTGACACCCGCGCGACCGGAACGTGAGCCAGAGCGCCGGCGGACGTTTTTGCGACTGCACCGGTAAGCGCGCACGAACGCCTTTTTGGGATTATGACCCCGTGCGCCCCTACGGCATCTGCAGTACGAATTATTGCGCCGAGATTATGCGGATCCTGTATACCGTCGAGCACTAATACGAACGGACTTTCTCCGCGCTCCTTCGCATTATTTATTATATCTTCCGGCTCCGCGTATTCGGCGGCGGCAATATATGCCAGCGCCCCTTGATGATTAACGTTTTTCTCACCCGTCTGTTTAAGGATAATGGCGTCGATTTCTTTCCGCGTTCTGTACTGGACGATTATTTTCTTCTGCCGCCCAAGCGCTTCGATAGCCTTCAGCCTGCCGTTATCATCCTCACGGCACACGATTATCTTATTTATACTTATCTCGGATTTCAGCGCTTCCATCACCGAATTCCGTCCGTATATGATCTCAGAACCGTTCTGCTCAGAATCGAGCTGTTCCGTCTTCTCAGCCTTGTTTTTTCTGAACTCTTTATTATACGTATTATCCATAATCAAACCCTCTCAAGTTCAACTGCATCGGCGATCTCGAATGCTCTATCCATGATCGTACCAAGCCGTTCTTCCTGGCCTGACAGTTTAAGATAACCTATAAGCGCCTCAAACCCGGTCGCGGCATGGTATTCCATAATGTCCGCATTTTTAGGCACAGTATTCGTATGCGCGTTCCTGCCGAATCTGACAACGTCTTTCTCGCGCCCGGTGAGGAGCTCTTCGAGCTGCTTTACCATCATCGCCTGAGCCGATGCTTTAACGTACCTGACCGACTTCATATGAAGGTCGTGCGCGTCCTTATATTTCCCGCCTACAAGGCGCAGACGTACGTACTGTTCAAAAACAGCGTCACCCACGTATGCCAGCACGAGCGGTTTAGTTAAAAAAGCCTGTTCTTCGTTCATTGTCTTTCAAAAATTATCAAGTTCCGTGTTTCATTCTGCGTCTGAACAGAATTACGACACCTACACAAATGGCGATGAGTGCGCCGGCAACGATCAGCGTCCATTTCAGAGCGTCAAAATTACTTGTCTCCTTCGGCGCTTTTACGCCGCTGACTATTTTATCGGTGTCAATGATCTCAACGTCACCTTCCCAGCCGGCAAGGAACGTGTTCTCCGCAACAACGCCGTTGACAACGTATTTTTCTTTCAAGCTTGCGTTTGCTTCTTTCATGCCGTCGAATATTTCACCTTCGTCGTTCCTCCAGCTGAAATCATCGTTGAACCCCTGCCTGTCGGATCTGAAAGTCCACCAGTGAGTGAGCTGCACGCCGGCGTTTATCAGCTTATTTAAATATGCTTTCGCGTCTTTCGAGTAATTAGAGCCTGCGGGCCCGGTCAATACCTGAGCCTCTCCGACATACAAAGGCTTTCCGAGCTTAGCGGCCTCTTTCATCAGGTAATCGTAGTCATAATACGTGACAGTGCCGTCCTCCTCCATATAGAAAAGCTGCGAATCGACCCTGCCGAGCCCGTAAGTATGCGAGCTGATAACGTCGGTGCCGAAGTTAAGCAAAGACAGCGCGTAAAGGCGGTTCGAAACGGTATCAGTCGTCCAGTCATCTTCGGATTTACCGGCCATAGTGCCTTCAAAAAGATGGTACTGTGCGATCCTCAGCGCGGCATCGCCCGTGGTAACGACGCGCTGCCCGTCAGCGGCTTTAATAGTATCCGCGCAGAATTTATAAAAGTCTGCAAGCTGCCCGAGAGAATAGCATACCTTACTGACAGTATTACCGATATCCGCCTCTAAATTCCCCTCGTTAACTATTTCGTACATCAAAATGGTCTTCCGCGCTTTATAGCGGTCAACGAATTCTTTGATATATTGTGCGAGCAGCGTTCTCGATTCAGATTCCGCGTACGCCACGAGGTCAAGCTTCGTTTCTTTTTTATTGACCAGCCCGTACCCTTCAATGTTTTGTTTGACAACAAAATTATCCGAAATGAGTCCCATGCACGCGACGATCTTGATGTCGTATTTATCGCACAAATCAAACATCTTGTCCATCGTCTCGTAATAATTTAATTTCGTCTTAAGATTATACATCAGATCCGGAACGTTAGCCGTACAGAAAACGCGGATTGATCTGAAACCTGCGTCGTGCAGCTGCTTTAGCGCTTTCTCAGCGGCTTCATCGCGGAAGGCATCGGAAGGATAAGAAGCATCGTTGGAATAGACTGCCCAGAGCTGATAAAACAGATCGAATTTATTAAAACTGATCTCGTAATACGGCTCGCCGTTCATGAAAAACTTATCGCCGACGATCCTTAGTATCCCGTCGTTTTTCTGATTTCCGGACGTGATTACGAGCAGCTGAGCATCGCGATCCCACCATACTTTAACGTTAAACACTTCGTTTATAAAATTTGGAGAGATCATTATTACGTCGTCTATCGTCCGCACAGGATATTTAAGGGTAAGATTCTGTCCGTTCAGCGAGATCTCGTTCCCGGGAACGTGCGCGGTAACTCTGATTTTATTTGTCGATATAGTTAGAACATGTTCATTTTTATCGTAATTATAATCGATGGAAAGCCCTTTTAAGAACTGTTCGGCAGAAATGTAGACCGTATTCTCCGTAATGTAAGCTTTGGACATATCTATCTCTTTTGTATTTACGAAAACCCGCACTTTCTTCGAAGGAGCTTCTTCGCTATATTCAATATCCGGCATTTTACCGGGAGCCTGGATCGAATATTTCTGCGGATAGTCGCGCCCTTTGGTGCTGATGAAGATATCGTCGACCAGCACGGTATTATCGTATGAGGGCTCGGGAAGTTCTGTCGCGGAAGGAAGTGCTTCAGCGGAAGCAGAAGGCGTGGACAACGTTTCCCCTGACCCGTCTGTTACGGCCGTTCCGGTAAACGTCGCTGCCGGTCCGGGAGTAGCGGTGACGTCAATTCCTTCGCCGTCAGACGGAGAGTTATATGCCGTTTCGGAACTGAGCGCGGTCGGAGAAGCCGGTTCAAGTGACGTTTCAATTACCGGTATATAAAATCTCAGGCCTGTCATACCGTAAACGTTAGTTCTGAACTTAAAATCAGGACCGGTGCGTTCTCCGTTCACAGATAAAGAGCACGAGTTAGTTCCTCTGGTCATATCCACAGTAATGCGATAAACGGTATCTTTTTTCAGCTCAAACAAAAATGATTCATCTGCGCCCAGAAGGATCGTGTTTCCGTTCTGATTCGTCCGGATCGTA
>JAFWQX010000115.1 GCA_017508875.1 Clostridia bacterium
ATTTTAGAAGGAAAAAATGAGAAATTTTTGGCACACAAATCGCCTAAATTGGAGATCGTGTGCCACTCCTCCTATATTTCCATAAAAAATGAAAAATTTTTGGCACACAAATCGCCAAAATTAGAGATCGTGTGCCACTCCTCCTATATTTCCATAAAAAAATGAAAAATTTTTGGCACACAAATTGCCCAAATTCGAAATCGTGTGCCACTCCTCACAAACCTCCGAAGAAAAATGAGCAATAAAAGGGACCGGCGGCGTAAGGGTGTGATCTACCCGGGACAGTCCGGAACAGGACGCAGTCAAAACACATTTTTCACGAAAACAGGATTTCTCAAAGCACTTTATATTCGCGTCTTCCGGCATATCTTTGCCACATTTAATTATTGAGAAATATGTCTCGGACGCATCTTCATCATACACAGAAAAGCACTTTAATGTGCTATGCCCCCATAATTCTGCTTTGTATAGCCGGAATTCTGAGTCTGGCTTAAATATCCAGACTGTTTTGATTTAGAAGAAAGTCAAAAACATTCATTACCAGGATCCCATTCTCATTATATAAGGGTGCCAAAGCGTCTTTTGTTATAATGATTTTTTTAAATCCGTCACCCGTGCTGATCAAAGAGCGCTGTTCCTGAAGTGCTTTTTTCTCATCCGGTATAACAAATGCAGATTGTATATAGTATCGCTTTGAGCCTTTATTGCAGACAAAATCGATTTCCAGCTGCTTACGTGTCTTTTTTCCTGTCTTATCTACTTCGTTGACAACAACCACACCAACATCAACATTAAACCCGCGAACTTTTAATTCATTAAAAATAATATTCTCCATCGCATGGGGCTCTTCAACTTGTCTGAAATTCAGCCGGGCGTTACGAAGTCCAAGATCTGTAAAATAATACTTCGAAGGTGTATCAATATACTTTTTCCCTTTAATATCATATCGAATTGCACTATCGATCAAGAAAGAATCACAAAGGTTGTCAATATATCGCTTAATCGTATTCGGACTGATCGTTTTATTTTTTACGCTCTTGAATGTGGCCGAAAGTTTGCGTGGATTTGTGAGTGATCCTATTCCGGAAGAAAGGATGTTCAGCAATTCCTCCAATTCCGCTTTATTGCGAACGTTATTGCGCCCGATTATGTCTGATATGTAGGTCTCTTCAAAAAGAGCTTTTAGGAAATCGCCTTTTTGCTCAGGCGTTTCAAATGAAAAAATCAACGGCAGACCTCCGTAAATAACATAATCACGCCAGGCCATTGTCCTGTCGCCAGAGTAAACGCTCATATACTCCGCAAAAGTCAGCGGGTACATATGCACTTCATCTCCGCGACCGCGGAATTCTGTGATAACATCTTTGGACAGGAACTTTGCATTGCTGCCTGTCACATAAACATCTATGTTTTTTCTTCGTATAAGACTGTTCAAAACCGATTCGAAATCACCTAGCAACTGCACTTCGTCCAACAGAACGTAATACATTTCGCTGTCACGGATCTGTCCCGTCAGATAAGGAAAAAAAACTTCCGGATCGCGGTATCTCTTATTTTCATAGGCGTCAAAAGCCATCTCTATGATGTGATCATCCGGCACATTCAGTTTTTTCAAATGATCTTTAAACAGATGAAACAAAAGATAAGATTTTCCGCATCTGCGTACGCCGGTGATAACTTTGATCAACCCATTATGTTTTTTTGATATCAGTTTATTTAGATATATGTCTCTCTGAATCTCCATTTAATCTTATCCTCCAACCGATGTTTCCAGTGAATAAAAATGCGGAATCCGCATTTTTGTTCACTGGGATTATAACGAATGTCCGTTCCACTGTCAATAACGCCATGAAATATTTTTGCGGATTCCGCATTTTTGTGCAATAGCGTTATTACAAACAGCCTTTCCTTTTCCAAAAAAATAAAAAGAGCAGGTGAATAGATTCAGACCTGCTCACCTGCCCATTTTCAACTTATCACTTGCAACTTTCAACTTGCAACTTATCCTATTTCTTCTTCCCGAAGATCTTCTTCACGCCAGAAGTATTGTCCCCCTGGCCGTTCTTCGCAGCCGCCTCCAGCGTACCGCCCGAAGCCGCGTCGAAGCGCTTCAAAAGTTCTTTCTGCTCCGTTGTCAGCCTCCTGGGAGTCTCGACGGTAACGGTAACGTACTCGTCGCCCTTCGCCGTTGACTGCAGTTTCTGGATACCCAGGCCGCGGAGCTTAAACACCGCGCCGTTCTGGGTGCCTTCGGGGATCGTCAGTTCGACCTTTCCGCTTAGCGTCGGAATCTGGACCGTATCACCCAGCGCAGCCTGCACGAATGAGAGTTTTTTATCAAGATAAACGTCGAATCCGTCACGTTTAAGCACGGCATGTTTGCGCACGCGCACCGAAACGAGCAGATCGCCGGCAGGACCGCCGCCGGTACCGGGTTCGCCCATACCCGTCAAGGAAATGGCCTGGCCGTTGTCAATACCGGCAGGTATTTTTACTTTTACTTTTATGGTCTTGCGCACGTAGCCGCGGCCCGAACAGACCTTGCAGGGGTCGTTCACCGTCTTACCTGTTCCGCCGCAGCGTGAACAAGTAGTGGAACTCATCATTGACCCGAGAATAGTCTGACGCGTGGTATTTACGGTTCCTTTTCCGCCGCAAACAGGGCAGCGTACGCTGGATTTCGATTCCGAACCGGTGCCTTCGCATGCGTCGCAGCTTACGTTTTTAGTTACTGTGATCTCTTTTTCGCAGCCGAAAGCAGCTTCTTCGAAAGAAATCTCTACGCCTGCGCGCACGTCCGCTCCGGCTCTCGCTCCGCCTGAAGAGCGCCTTCCGAAGCCTCCGCCAAAAAACGACTCAAATATGTCGCCTACGTCGAACCCGAAGCCTCCCGCTCCGCCGCCGTAGCCGTACCCGCCCGCAGTCTGATCAAACGCCGCATGACCGAACTGGTCGTACTGCGCGCGCTTTTCCTTATCGCTCAGGACCGCGTATGCCTCGCCGGCTTCCTTGAACTTCGCTTCCGCCTCTTTATCTCCCGGATTATGGTCCGGATGGTACTTCATCGCGAGCTTTCTGTAAGCCTTCTTTATTTCTTCGTCGCTCGCCGTTTTCTCAACGCCGAGGACTTCATAATAATCCCGCTTTTCAGCCATTTTGTTTATTTGTTCCTTTTTGTTAGTTATTTTCGGCGGGCAATATCTCCGCCGTTTTCAGCCAAGACGCGGTCAACCGCCAATTCCGGCGGCTGGCCGCTCTTTGATTGCCGCTATCTATCGTTCACGCGGCATCGCGTCAAATATCGTTCACGCTTATTTGTCGTCAACGACCTTGTAATCGCCTTCGTAAACGTCCGGGCCGCTGCCGCCGTTGCCACCGTTACCGCCGTTGCCGCCGTCGTTTCCGCCGAAACCACCGTCAGGACCGCCGGTGAATCCCTGTCCGCCGGGGCCGCCCTGTGCGCCGGGGTTCTGCTGGTAGATCTTCTCGGAGATCTTGTAGAACGCCTGCTTAAGGTCTTCGGTAGCACTCTTCATACGGTCGGTGTCGTTCGCAGCGATAGCATCCTTAACCTTCTGGATCTCTGCTTCGACGTTTGCTTTATCGCCTGACTCGAGCTTATCGCCCATATCTTTAACAAGCTTCTCAGACTGGTAGACCATCGCGTCAGCTTCGTTCTTTATCTCGACCTGCTCCTTCGCCTTCTTATCCTGAGCCGCGTACGCCTCGGCCTCTTTAACAGCCTTCTCGATATCAGCCTCGGAAAGGTTGCTCGAAGCGGTGATGGTGATCTTCTGCTCAGCGCCGGTGCCCATATCTTTAGCGGAAACGTTTACGATGCCGTTCGCGTCAATATCGAACGTAACTTCGATCTGCGGTACGCCTCTGGGCGCGGGCATGATGCCGGAGAGCTGGAATCTGCCGAGCGTCTTATTATACGCGGCAAGTTCACGCTCGCCCTGCAGCACGTGCACGTCAACGGCGGTCTGGTTATCCGCGGCAGTAGAGAATATCTGGCTCTTTCTGGTCGGGATCGTCGTGTTTCTTTCGATCAGCTTCGTGAACACGCCGCCCATCGTCTCGATGCCGAGGGACAACGGAGTAACGTCAAGCAGCAGCAGATCTTTAACGTCGCCGGTAAGTACGCCTGCCTGGATGGCCGCGCCGATGGCAACGCATTCGTCAGGGTTAATGCCTTTGAACGGCTCTTTCCCGATGAAGCGCTTTACTGCGTCCTGTACAGCGGGTATTCTGGACGAACCGCCCACCAGCAGCACTTTGGAGATCTGGTCTGCTTTGAGCCCGGCGTCCTGCATAGCCTGACGTGTGGGTCCCATCGTCTTTTCGACCAGGTCCGCGGTAAGTTCGTTGAACTTCGCTCTGGTTAAGGTGACGTCGAGGTTCTTCGCACCGGTAGCGTCAGCGGTGATATACGGAAGCATGATATTTGTCGACATCACGCTCGAAAGCTCGATCTTCGCCTTCTCTGCCGCCTCACGTACACGCTGCATTGCCAGCTTATCGCCGGAAAGGTCGATGCCTGTTTCCTTGCGGAATTCGCCGAGGATGTAGTCCATAACTTTCTTATCGAAGTCGTCGCCGCCGAGTCTGTTATTACCGTTCGTAGCGAGCACTTCGAACACGCCGTCGCCGATCTCAAGGATAGATACGTCGAACGTTCCGCCGCCGAGGTCGAAGACCATGATCTTCTGCTCGTTTTCTTTATCCAGACCGTACGCAAGCGCAGCAGCCGTAGGTTCGTTAATGATTCTCAGCACTTCGAGGCCCGCGATCCTGCCCGCGTCTTTCGTAGCCTGACGCTGTGCGTCGCTGAAGTATGCGGGAACGGTGATTACCGCCTGCGTTACGGGCGTTCCGAGGTAGTTCTCGGCATCCGCTTTAAGTTTCTGCAGCACCATTGCCGAAATTTCGGGGGGCGTATAGCGCTTTCCGTCAATATCTATCTTTCTGTCGGTACCCATATCTCTCTTTATGGAGATGATCGTACGCTCGGGGTTCGTGACCGCCTGACGTTTAGCCAGATCGCCGACAAGCCTTTCCGTGGGTTTCTGCGCGGTTGCTTTAGTGAACGCAACTACTGAAGGAGTAGTCCTTCCGCCTTCCGCGTTAGTGATAACGACGGGATCTCCGCCTTCCATTACTGCTACACAAGAGTTTGTAGTTCCTAAGTCGATTCCTATTACTTTTGCCATGATTTATTCCTCCATTCGATTTTGATCTATATTAATACTGGCGTCCGTCCGGACTTCCTTGCCCGCCGCTTTTTCATCGAAGCTCCGGGCAGCGGTCTTTTCCGTTCGCCGGTCAGTTAGCAACTTTTACCATGCTGTGTCTCAGCACTTTGTCTCCTAATTTATATCCTTTCACGAATACTTCGGCGACAATATTTTCACCGAGGTTTTCGTCGTCGCAGTGCATCACGGCGTTGTGCAGTTCGGGGTCAAATTCTTTCCCTTTCGCTTCTATTTCCGTGACTCCCGCTTTTTCCATCTGCTCTTTGAGCTGCTTATAAGTGAGTTCCATGCCTTCGCGGAAAGGATCTTTCGCGCCTTCCCCTCCGGCCGGTTCTGATGCGAGCGCACGCTCGAAATTATCCACTACCGTGAGCAGGCTCTTCCATGTATCTGCTTTTGCGTCCGCGTACCTGCCGTCGAGCTCTCTCGCGGTGCGTTTGCGGTAGTTATCGTATTCGGCCGCTAATCTCGCGTATCTGTCTTTTTCCTCGGCTATCGCTTTTTCGAGTTCCGCGTTCCTGGTCTCCAGCTTCGCAGCTTCGGCAGCAGCTTTTTTCTTGTCTTTCCTGGAGTCTTTTTCTTTCTCTTTAGACCCTTTATTTTTCTGCTCACCGCCTTCGCAGCCCTCGCACGCTTCGCAGCCTTCGACGTTTTCAGCGCGATCGCCGGAATTTCCGGCTGTCTGACCGCCTTCCGCGGCCTGCGTCTGTTCTTCTTTAAGCTCTTCTTTAAGTTCCTCTTCTATCTTTTCCTCTGTCATCATTTGCCTCCGATTATTCCTTGCTCAGCACGCCGTCGTTGCGGACCTCGATATTGCCCGGGGGCAATTCATTGACCGCTGCTCCCGCGGTTCCCGGCAGTTCGTTTGCGCCCGTGAGCCTCTTGCGCACGTATTCGAGGGCGGCAATCACTCTCGGATAATCCATACGCGTTGGCCCCAGCACGCCGATGCTGCCCAGATTCACTCCGTTTACGCTGTACGTGGCGGTGACAACGGAGCATTCGTTGAGCCCTTCTATTTTGTTCTCCGATCCGATCCTTATCACCAGACCGTCGGAAGATGAACACTCTTTTATCAGATCGACCATCAGGTCTTCGCGGTTCAGCAGTTCGAGTATGCCCTTCGCCTTTCCTACGTCCGAAAATTCAGGATGCGACAGGAGCTTCACCGCGCCTTCGGTATGCACTTCGGTATTTTCCGCCTTCTTAATGCACTCGAACAGCCCGTCGATCACCGGCATCAGTCCCGTGCGCGATACGCCCGTCGCTTCAGACACCGAATCGATCATGTTCATGTTGATTTCTTCTATCCTGTGCCCCGCAAACAGCAGGTTGCAGTGCGTAGAAACTTTCATCAGCGTTTCGGGACCGATCGTATTATCGTGCTGTATCACGGCATTGAGGACCGCATCGTCGTCAAGTACGATGACCGCCAGCGCTTTTCCCGGTTCGATCGGTACGACCTGCAGCGCTTTTATGCGGCGCGTGCCTCCGGCCGTTCCCGTGACCGCGATCGAGGTGTATTCGGTTAATCTCGATATCAGTTCGGACGCGACTCTGATCTGGTCGCTCATCTCGCCGATGTCCCGCTGTATGCCGGTCTTTACGTCGTCAAGCTCTTTTACCGTAGGTTCAAATCCTATCTTTTCTTCAAGTTTTATGAGCTTATCTACGTAGAGCCTGTAGCCTTTATCCGACGGAACTCTGCCCGCTGAAGTGTGCGGCTGGGAAAGGTAGCCGAGCTCTTCCAGATCGGCCATTTCGTTGCGTATCGTAGCAGGGCTGTAATCCATGTCGGGCAGCTTCGAGATCGTTCTCGATCCGACCGGTTCCCTCGTTTCGATATATTCGTCAATGACTGCTTTCAGTATTCGCTTTTTTCTCTCGTCGAGTTCATCCCGTGCCATACGCTCACCTCCCCGTTATCAGCCTCCCGCGTCAATGCGGTAAGCCTTCAATCCGGCTGTCCGGCCGCTTCGCCGGCCGGCATTGTTAGCACTCTTCGGTGTCGAGTGCTAACAACTATGCGTATCATAGCATTGCTCAGGGTGGTTGTCAATACTTTCTGAAAAAAATATTGCCAAATATTACCAAAATTATTTACCCGTAAAAAAAGAGGAGCAAAATTGCCCCTCCGATAAATCAGAAACTGCGTCCCCGATCAATTATCCTTCTACATACACTGTCAGCTCAACGTCGATCAGCAGATTGCCCGCGTCTTTACCATAAGAGGACAAGCCCTTGACATTGTCACCTAACTTGTCCGGATCGTACGACCCGTAAAGGCGGACAGTTGCCTTGCCCGGCTTCAGCGCAGTGGCGACGAAGCAGGCCTCACATTCCGGAGCCTCGTCTTTACTGAGCATTTCAAACTGCACGGCATCCGATTCCCCGAATTCGATCGAAAGTTCGTAAGATCCTTCAGGCAGCGGGGCGATAAAGCTCCAAAACACAGGGATCTTGAGCGCCTCGCCCGGCTTCAGATGAACGTCTCGATATGTAGTGACGTTATACGCTTTTTCCGCGATTGCATTTCTAAACAGCACGATACAGCCGCTCCAGGAGTCCTTGCCCGGTGCCGGAGGAACAAGCGACGGTTCCAGATCGGCGGAATAGGGCTCAGTTTCCGGATAGGTGAAAACCACATCGAGGCGGTCAATGAAATTGCCGCCGCTGATCTTCCAGACACCGCCGACCAGTTCAAACTCAAAGTCCAGCACCAGCAAATCGTCGTCGATCGCTTTGCCGGTCCTGGAAGTATAACGCCAGGCAAAATCCCAGCCGGTAAGACGTACCGTTGCCCTTGTATCGCTCACATTCAGCACTTCAAGTTTGAACCCTGATGCAGCATAATCAGAGAACATATCGCGTTCATTAGTATAATCATCCCAATAATAAACAGCATCATCGGTAAACAGTAGGTAGTTTCCGCCGTTCAGGATCCGATCCGCCAGAGGCTCGGTCAAAAAACGGCCGGCATATCCGCGCCAGAGCCCTGGATCCGACAGCGTTCCAACCACGCGTTCAAACGTACGGGCACCCCGGTAAACCCGCTCGGGCGAGTTGGGCAACACTCCGTCAAATAGCGACACTTCCTGAAGTCCCTCGGTGCCTACCCTTGACCACATATACAGGTCGCACAGGACGGTGGTAATTACGCGCCGGGCGTTTTCAATATTGAATTCTTTTGCTTCGAATCCGGAGGCGTACTCGCGCAAAGCTGCGTCAGCGGTGTTCATCGACGCCAGCTTCCAGCCGTTCTCCCAAACGAACGACACAGATATGGTCACTTCACCTTCTCTGGAGTCAGTATCATACATGCCTATATTTTTTGTACGCAGCCAGACGGTCCCTGTTTTCTCATCCAGCACCAGATTATCCAGATCCTCTTCGGTAAAGGCAAAATTATAATAATAACTGTATTGTGCGCCATATGGTGAGCCGAAATATGATATTCCGTTTTCATCGACGGTAAACGTATCATAAAACTGATCGTTGCTATTAAAAGCGGCGGCAATATCCTTTACGAACGTTTTGTTCACCAGCGTCTTAACGCCTTGCGCATCATAGCCTTCTTTAACCGGCCGGTACAGCCGCGCTGTTCCATTTTCCCGATATACCCTGAATCCGAAACTATTCTTGAGGTTGGCGAAATTATAATCCGAGTCTAATCCGCCTTCATACCACCGGAAGTATCCCCACATACTGTAAACAATATCGACGCCGTCGCGAATAAGCATTTTTGCCTCTTCACGGGAGATCTTAGACGAATCTGTGCTGCGCGGCACCACTGCCGGCTGAGCGGGCAGCTGAGACGTATCCCCCTCGAACGAGCTTATAGAAAATGTGTTGAATAAGACATTTGTCAGAGGACCTTCGACACATACGATACAACCGTCCATGATAAACAGGCAGAGCTCCTCTTCCATGTCATACTTCTTGCCGGTCAAAACGATCGTTTTCACAGCCCCGTCGCGCATCGTCATTGTCATATTTCGAATTAAAGTGTACTCTTCGTTTGACGTATTGGCGCCTCCCTGTGGCAACGGGATCGAGGGATCGAGGAGCGCGATAACTTCCGCTATACTTTTTCCCGACAGATCGTGTCCTTCGATCAAATCGAGATATGTAATATTGACCGTGAACGTTCTTTCGAAATACGGATCATCAGGATCATCGATCCGGCAAAAATATTGTATCCATGGCAGGTTAAACAGGTCGTTGGATATGACGGACCCGCTATAAATAGATGGGCGTTCACCTTTTCTGACCGGTGCCATTGGTTTTATCTTCCCGTCTGTAAACAGCTGAACAAGGCGGTTAAATCGTTCGCCGTAGTCTTCGCTGATGCCTTTGCGCAGCAACTTGTAGAATCCGAAGGACTCCTCACAGAAAAGGGCCGCCAGCTGATCGTATGTTTTGAAATCGTATCTGTGAGAAAGTTTAGGCCGTTCGAAAAGAGGCGGCTCAGCAGGACGGTCGGTGGGCGTTTCCGTGGGCTCCGGCGTGGCAGTCGTTTCAGGCGTACCGGTCGGTACAGCCGTCTCGGTCGGCGCAGTTGTTTCGGCAGGTGCAATTGTAGGAGTCGATCCGGGTTCTGTTGCATCAGGCGTGGTATTCGTAAGATTTACCTCGTCGGGTTTATCCGGCTTACGGTTTTTCATGTATTTGGCCGCGACCAGACCCGAAGCGATCCCTGCCACCACCAAAACGGCGACCAGCACGGGCACGATGATGTTGCGGAAATTATTGCCGCCCCCGCCGGAAGCTGCGGCTTTTCCCTGCTGAGCACCAGCAAATTCGGGGCAGTTTTTAACGACCTTTTCCGGAAGGTCATGTGAATATTTTCTGATAAATCTGTCGTTCATACTTCGATCCCTTCTTCTTTAAGGCGCCTGGCCAGCTCGGTCCTCAGGCGGTGGAGCGTAGATTTTACCGTTCCGCCGGGTATGCCGAGACAGCGTGCGATCTTGTTCACCGACGCGTCGTAATAGTACCGTGCGACAAACACTTTCTGGTCTTTTTCGGTCAATTCCTCGGAAAACGCGTTGATCACAGCTTTGATGCGCTCCTCTTCGGAGCGGGATTCGGCGATTGACGCAGGCTCGTCCCGGCCGTCGGAACGGATGTTGCTGGCAGCCTCGTCAAGCGGCATAATAAGTTCCTGCGGGATGCGCTTCTGCGCATTGCCGTCGCGGATCCGGTTCAGCGCGGTGTTGCGGGTGAGCGTGGTGAGATACGCCTCCAGATTCTCCGGAGGTGCAGAGGGTATGCTGTTCCAGGCTTTCAGGTATACGTCGTTCAGGCACTCCAGTACGTCATCTTCATTTTTGAGAATGTTTCGGGCGGTCTTGCCCAGCCGCCTGCCGTATTTGGTTTCAAGCTCCGGAAGCACCGCTTCGTCCCGCTCCTGTATGCGTATGATCAGTTCCGCATCATTCAATCCGCCGCTCTCCTTTCACCGGCCTTAAAGACCGTTCGACTATATAGACCCCCTTTTTTGAAGATGGTTCGGGTATAACGGTTAAATAATTAAAAAACAAAAAAAGAAGCGGAGGCGATTTATTTGTCCCCGCCCGAATGTATCGAATCGTAAATTTCTTTAGCTCTGGCCTGACCGATCCCGGGCACGCGGCAAAGCTCCTCCTCCGTTGCCTCCCGGATGGCGGCAATGCTTCCGAATTCCTTATATAATGCGAGCTTCCGTTTCTCGCCCACGCCGGGAATGTCGTCGAGAACCGATTTTTTATAGCGTTTTTCGGTCAATTTCCGGTTATATCCCACGGCCACCCGGTGCGCCTCGTCCTGTACGGTCGTGATAAAGCGCCATATATCCGGGTCGGAGCGAAGGTCAAATTCCACGGAATTGTCCCTGGTGAGCTGCACTTCGCAGCCGTATTTTTCCACGTCCGCGGCATAATCCTTCGGCCCGCAAAGCGCCCGCGAGCGGTGGCGGTCATCCTTCACCATGCCGAGCACGGGGATCGCCAGACCGTTATCCGCAAGCACCGAAAGGATGGCATTGACCTGCCCGATACCGCCGTCGGCCAGTATCAGATCAGGCGCTTTTTCGAACCCCTGACTGCCCTCGAGCAGCCGCTTTATGCGCCGTTCGAGCGTCTCGGTCATTGAATCCGTATCGCTGCGCGTCGTGATCCGCTTCATCTTAAACAGCCTGTATTCGGAGCGCGACGGTTTTCCTCCGGTGAACACCACCATTGACGCGTCGATCTCGCTGTCGCCCTGGTTCGAAATATCGTACGCTTCGATGCGGCCAGGAAGCTCAGGGAGGTTGAATATCTCCTGAATATGCGAAAGCGCGCGTGTCTCACGCTCGGAAGGCTTTCCCGTAAGCGCGGCCTTTTCACGGTTTTCGAGCGCGGTAGAAGCGTTTTGCTTCGCGAGGTCGCAAAGCCGGCGTTTTTCACCCTTCTGAGGGACAATAATATGTACTTTTCCGCCGCGAAACGTTTCGAGCGCCTGTTCCAGGAGCGATGAATCCTCCTCGTTAAGCGGGACGTCAATATATATCTTCTGCGGTACGTACTGGTTTTCGTTATAAAAACCCTTTATGAACGCCTCGAGCAGCTCGCCGTCGGAAGCATCCGCGGCCCCGTCGAAAATAAAAAACTCGCGCCCCAAAAGCTTCCCGCCGCGCACGAAAAACACCTCCGCGCAGGCGTCAACGCTGTTTCTGGCCACCGCGACCGTGTCGAAGTCTTCATCACCTATCAGCGACGTTGACTGCCGCACCTTGAGCTGGGAAAGTGCCTTGAGCCTGTCACGGTACTCCGCCGCAGCCTCAAACTCCTCCCTTGCCGCCGCAGCGAGCATCTCCTCCTCGAGCTTCTTTTCGACGTCCCGGGTATTCCCAGCCAAAAAATCGAGCGCGAGCCTTACCATTTTCCCGTACTCTTCGTCGGAGATCTTTCCGGCGCAGACGCCCTTGCAGCGCCCCATATGATAGTTAAGGCAAGGCCTGTCGTTCAGGCTTTCATCTCGCGGCCCGAATTTTTTTCGGCACGTTCGCAGCGGGACAATGCTTTCGATCGTCTCGAGCAGCTGCTTTACGGTAAACGCGCTGAAATAAGGCCCGAAGTATTTCGCCCCGTCCTTCTCTACACGCCTTGCGAGGACAACGCGCGGAAACCGTTCTCCGAGCGTTACCTTAATATACGGATAGCCTTTATCGTCCTTTAAAAGCACGTTATATTTGGGCTTATGCTTTTTAATAAGATTGTTTTCAAGCAGCAGCGCCTCCATCTCACTGCCGCACACGATGTACTCAAAGCGGCTGATCTGCGAGATCATTGACGTTATGCGGGCGCTGTGCGGGATGTCCGCGAAATATGATTTCAGGCGGTTTTTGAGGACAATAGCCTTTCCGACGTACAATATTTTGTCCGTTTCATCGTGCATTATATATACTCCGGGCTTTTCCGGCACACGGCTGAGTTCTTCACGAAACTTTTCTTTATCTTGTTTTATAGTTAAGTCAGTCAATTTTCAGTCTCTTCTTTTCCTTTTCACCTGTTAAATCTTCCGTCTGTTACCTGGCAAATAATCAATTCGTGCCTTGCCCGCACATATGACTTATAAAACAGCTTTTGCAGGTTGGTAATGCCCGGAACATGGTCAATATAATCTTCGATTTGCTCCATATGGATTCTTGGAGCGATTCGCTTTAGGGCCTGCCGGGAATTACCCTGCAATTTGTAAAATCGATCATATTCCCGCTCCGTAAAGATATTTCTTACGCAGATAGTTTGCATGTTCTGCTGTTATTACACCATCACTTATCTCTGCCATGTTTATGCTTCCGTAGAGTTCCCCCCACAGGCAGTCGATCAGACCGCTGTGCGATTTCAGCCCCTCTTCTTTAATATTATATCGGTATACAGGCATAAGGTCAAGGGATTACGCCTGGGATTCTTCCATGCCGCGCAGCGGCTCCTTAACTTGCCACTTGCCACTTGCCATTTGCCACTTATCACTCGCCGCAAGGCGTATCACGGTGGCAATTCCTCAACTATTTTAAAGTCTGTTTTCTGCGGCGCTGTCTATCACTTCGCGGTCGGTCAACTTTGGCACACAAATCGGTTTTTTGGGTTTTGTGTGCCAGCCGGGCGCTGTCTTTCAAGTCAGTCGCGGTCAACTTTGGCACACAAATCGGCTTTTTCGGGTTTTGTGTGCCAGTCTGGCGCTGTCTCTCAAGTCAGTCGCGGTCAACTTTGGCACACAAATCGGCTTTTTCGGGTTTTGTGTGCCAGGCCGGCTCTGCCTCCGGGAATTTTAGAAGGAAAAAATGAGAAATTTTTGGCACACAAATCGCCTAAATTG
>JAFWQX010000116.1 GCA_017508875.1 Clostridia bacterium
AATTCGTGAGCTCCGTGTTTCCGAACAGGAAGAGATCGAGCGGATATTAAAAGAATTGTCCGAAATGGTAGCAGCCGAATCGCCTACACTTTCCTCTGACCTGGAGCTCGTATCTTATATCGATTTCACTCTCGCCAAAGCCGCCTGGGCGCTCGCAAACAACGCTTCAAAGCCTCTCCTTAATACTGACGGCGTGATCGATCTTAAAAAGGCGAGGCACCCGCTGCTCGATAAAAAGAAGGCTGTACCGGTCACGATCACGCTCGGAACTGCTGAACCCGGCACGGTCCCTGCGACGTCAATGATAATCACCGGCCCGAATACGGGCGGAAAGACGGTCACACTTAAAACCACGGACCTGCTGCACCTTATGGCACAGAGCGGCCTTATGATCCCTTGCGCGGAAAACAGCCGCGTATGTGTATTTAACGACATATTTGCGGATATCGGAGACGAGCAAAGCATTGCCCAAAGCCTCAGCACTTTCTCCGCTCACATGAAGAACATCACTGAGATCCTCAAAAAGGCCGATTACAGGTCGCTCACGCTCTTTGACGAGCTGGGGGCAGGTACAGACCCTGTCGAGGGCGCGGCGCTCGCTATGGCCATTCTGGAGCGTGTGTACGAGATTGGTGCCGTGTGCCTTTCCAGCACGCATTATAGCGAACTCAAAGTATTTGCTTCAACAACACCGGGTTTCGTAAACGCGAGCTGTGAATTCGACGTTGACACCCTCGCTCCCACGTACAGACTTCTTATAGGTGTGCCGGGTAAGAGCAACGCGTTTGCCATTTCCGAAAAACTCGGCCTTGATCCCGCCATCGTTTCACGCGCTAAAGAATTCGTTTCGGCTGAAGACCTCCGTTTTGAAGATATGCTTAAAGGAATCGAGCAGAACCGCATGAAAGCAGAGGCTGAGGCGGAGGAGACGGAGCGTTTAAAGAAAGAGGCGGAAGAACTTTACGAAGAGGCGAAGCTGCGCAAAGAAGAGCTTATCAGAGAATCGATGGAGCTTCGCTATAAGGCGTCGGTGCGCGCCCGCGAGGCGGACAATAAAGCCCGCGCTGCTGCGGAGAAGATGCTTACCGAGATAAGGCGGGCGGCGCTACTGGGCGGAAATGAAGCTGTAAAAGCGGCTGAGGCTGCGAAGCGTGAGTTCGAAAAGATCGCCGGCGAACTTGAAGCTGATATCGGAAAGGGCGAAAATGTTCCGTCCGCACTGATCGACGCAGATTTCGACGTAAAAAACCTTAAGCCGGGCGATAAGGTCAATATATTGTCCCTCGGACGCGAAGCCGTTGTCCTCGCCGCGCCGAAGTCTGACGGAAGAGTTTACGTGCAGGCCGGGTCAATTAAGTTGTACGCCGGGAAAGATGACGTTGCCCCCGCGGCGCCTGCCTCGGGAAGGGGTAAAAATCCGTCCGGCACGGCAGACAGGAACCTGAAACCGGATAAGCAGCGCGACCGCATATATTCGACCGCTTCTAACGTTAAGCCCGAGATCGACGTGCGCGGCATGACAGTCGAAGAGGCAACGGAAATCATAGAACGTCAGATCGGCGAAGCTATGATGGCCGGGCTTGAATCATTCAGGATCGTTCACGGAAAGGGCACAGGCGCTTTAAGGCGCGGCGTACAGTCTTATCTGCGCTCCGAAAAGGCGGTGTTAAGCTTCAGAGACGGTTCTTTCGGTGAAGGCGACCTCGGAGTCACGGTAGTAAAGCTCAGGAACTGATCCGAGCGCCCCGGTTCAGGAACTCATGAACCTTCAGAAAGCTTCAGAAACCTTCAGGATCCGCTCTTTAATTTGCTTGTAAACGAGCCGCTCCGGTTGTATAATAACAAAGTACAGATTTTTCCCTCAGGAGGTATTTGGTCAATGTACAATTCAGACATCATTCGCAAAACAGACCCGGAAGCCGCTGCCGCAATCGACCTCGAAGTAAACCGCCAGCGCTCCAAAATCGAACTCATCGCCTCTGAAAACTTCGTTTCCGAAGCAGTCCTTCAGGCTGTAGGCAGCCCCCTCACTAATAAGTACGCCGAAGGTTATCCGGGAAGACGGTATTACGGCGGTTGCGAATATGTTGATATCGTTGAAAATCTCGCGATCGAACGCGCTAAAGAGCTGTTCGGTGCTGAACATGCAAACGTTCAGCCTCACGCCGGAGCGCAGGCGAATATGGCTGTTTTCTTCGCTGCTCTTAATCCGGGCGATACCGTTATGGGTATGAGCCTCGCACATGGCGGCCATCTTACGCACGGAAGCCCCGTAAATATGTCCGGTAAATGGTTCAATATCGTTCCTTATGAGGTGGATGAGTTTACGCAGCGCATCGATTATGATAAACTTCAGGCTCTGGCACTTGAGCGCAGACCTAAATTGATCGTCGCAGGTGCGAGCGCTTACCCGCGCATTATAGATTTCAAACGCTTCAGAGAGATCGCCGACAGCGTCGGAGCGATGTTGATGGTCGATATGGCGCACATTGCAGGACTCGTTGCCGCCGGGCTCCATCCGAGCCCCGTGCCGTACGCGGATTTTGTCACGACTACGACGCATAAGA
>JAFWQX010000117.1 GCA_017508875.1 Clostridia bacterium
CCTGAAGGGATATTTCCGTAAAGGTAGACCTCCTCGCCGCTGTGCCAGGAACCGAGCCGCCCGTTCTCTTTTGTGAAATAATACACGTACGTCGGGATCCAGTTCGCGAGAGCCTGCCTCTCATAACAGTAATGCCCGTACGTAAAGAGCACGGCAGTATTGATATCGAGCCAGTTTCGCTTTGCCTGCGCGTCGTTTTCGGCCGGGAAAAGCGCCATCACGCGCGAGGCATAGGGTTCTTTAAAGAAGCTGCGGATCTTGCTCTCATAATTTTTTAAATTAGCGTTACTGAAAAGCAGGAACGGCGCCGCTTCTTCGCGGTTAAAACCGTGCAGCTGGGCTTCTTCGTTGTGGATGCCTTTCTTATATGATTCGTACGGCGTCTCGGTAAGGACGTATCCGTCTACTGTAATATGATGATGGTAGTTAAGCTCGTCAACTATTTTTCCGGCGCTCAGTGCGCGCAATGCTTCTACCGTATCGGCTTTTAAACGTTTTTTCGTCATCGTTCCTGCGGAAAACGCGGCGTCAAGCGTTCTGAACGAGTGCGCAGGTTCCGGTGCGGTCACGGTCGAACTTTCGGCAACGACTCTCCTGAAAAGGCCTTTTGCGAGCGGCGAAGTACAAAGCGCCGTAACACAGGCGGACCCGGCCGATTCGCCAGAGACCGTGACGTTCCCCGGATCGCCTCCGAAAGCCGAGATATTGTCCCTCACCCATTCGAGCGCCAGTATCTGATCAAGCAGGCCGTAATTTCCGGTAGTGCCGTTGGGCGATTCCGCAGCGAGTCCGGGATCTGCGAAAAAGCCGAAAATCCCGAGGCGGTATCCCATATTAACTACTATGACGCCTTCGCGCGCGAGCCCTTCACCGCTGTAATCCTCGTACCACGGCTGCCCCGTCTGCAGCGAGCCTCCGTGAATATAAACGAGCACCGGAAGGCCCGATACGTCTCCTGAAGGCTTCCATATATTCAGATATAAAGAATCTTCGCTCACGGGCGGCCGGAAGTTATCGGTCAATGATATTTTATAGTCGTGATAGCCTATTATCTGCGCGAGAGAATCGTAGATAGGAAGGTGCTGCGTCTGCATGGACATCGGGGCAAAATGGTCCGCTTTCAGGACGCCTGACCACGGTTTTGCGGGGACAGGCTCGCGCCATCTGAGTTCGCCCACGGGAGGTTCGGCATAAGGAATGCCTGCAAATACTTCTACTTTACCATCCGCGGTTTTAACGCCCGTAAGGTCGCCTCCGCTCACGTGAACTATATCTGTGCGTCCGCCGTTCTTCCCTTTCACGGCAGGTATCGCTCTCACGGGCGGCCAGGATACCCACAGGATCAGTGCGAAACAGGCGAACAGTCCGAGCCAGCACACAAAGCGCACGTATCTTTTTTTAGTTCCAAGCCATCTGATCCTGAGTATTACGAACACGCAGATCACCGCGGCGGCAAGTATCCAGCCGGTTATCGTGTGTTTTCCCAGTTCAAGCACGACCGCGAAGATCAGCGAAGCGATCACCAGCAGCACGCGCCAGAGTATACCGCGGTTCTTCCTTTCGCCTCTTTTAGTGCTATGCTTTTTTTCTCCGTTTCCGGATCTGTCCTTCATATTTACCCCCGAAATGCGGCGCCGGAATAATTAACCTTCCGAATTATAAGCCTCTGATATTTCTTTTTTTCGGTTCATCAGGTCCGATCTTTCAGCCGCTTTCCGCACAAAAATCTTACACACAGAACTACGCATATGAGTATAAAACCAACCGGGTTAAAACGCAAGTGAAAATTTCGTGAATTGTCATCAAAAAAACATTAAAAAGACTTGAAATCTCTCCCCCGTAACTGGTAGAATATGGATAGGAAAAGAGCTTATTATAGTTCGTGAATATGTATAGAAATCGGGAGGTATTAGAGATGTTAGTAAAACTTAACACAAAAGACGCGAACGTCACCGAGAGATCGGAAAAGAACATGGAGAAAAAACTTCTTGCCCGTTTTAACAGGTATTTTAAGGACGAACCCGAGGAAAAGACCACTCTTTGGGTGAAGATCTCCGAGAAAAAGTATATCACGAAAGCGGAGCTTACTATCTCTTATCAGGGCTACCTTCTCCGTTCCGAGACTACCGATAACAAATCCGCCATGGCAGCGCTCGATAAGGCTATCGACATCCTGGAGCGCCAGATCGTAAAATGCAAGACGAAGCTCGCCCGCGGACGCCATCAGACGATCGCTCCGGACGCTGCAGAGTCCGCTATCGAAGTGGAAGAAGAACCCGATAATTACCCTATCGTCCGTGTAAAGACTTACGAAATGAAGCCGCTCACCGTTCAGGACGCTATCCTGAATATGAATATGGTCGGACACAGCTTCTACATGTTTAAGAACCGTGAGAACGGTAAGATCTGCACGGTGTATAAGAGAAACGACGGCGACTACGGTCTGATCGAAGCAGAAGATTGATCCCGCACTATAACCCGGTCATATAGATTAAAAAATACCGGCGCAGCTTCGGAAGGGGCTGCGCCGGATCTTTTTTGTTTAAGTTTTCAGCGGTCAATGATTTTTTCAGTTCCTCGTAAGCAGGTCGAACGTTACGCCGCCCGTTGCCGCCGCCGACTCAAGGTCGCCGAAGTATTTGTGGGCAATATTTTCGTACTGTGCCGTGCAGGACATATTCGTCACTTTGACCGCGTCTGCCTGAACATTTTCGAACCTGATCTCGAGCCTTATGTTCTCGGGAGTGAGCTGATTCGAAAGCACGTAGCGGTAAGGTGTAAGGCCCTGCGAGAGCTCGTATCTGACTACAGAATCATTGAGCAGATAACCGCCGTTGTACGCGCTGATCACTACAGCGCCGCCTTTTTCGCCTGAATAATCAGCAGCAAACGTGAGTTCGACCTGATCTCCGCACTGAAGCTCTTTAATGTCGTTGAACACGAATCCGTCAGAAACAGAGCCCTTATAACCGATCGCGGATATCTCAACGTTCGCGTGGAACGGCACGAGATAAACGGTGCCTTCCCAGCCTCCTGTCTCATTGATCGATTTGAGCAATCCCGTATCTATTCCGCCTTTTTCGGAAGGACGGCTCATCTGCACGATATTGAATTTAAGATCCGCGCCGTTATCGTACGGGACCATTCCGGCGGTAATACCGGTATTCACCGTTCTGGGCTGGTTCTCTTCCTGGAGCGTATTGATCGCATAACGTTCGCCTTTTTCGGAGGCAGTCTGTTCCTTCGATCCGGGCGTCAGCGGTATGATCATATGGAGCATGCGTACGCCGTGAGAGAACATATACCTGAGCTGCGCGAGTATCTCGTCCCTGTTCGTGGCGATCGAGCCGTACTCGCCGAGCGTGATATTGTTATGGCCCGCTTTGAAGGCGAGGTCAAGGAAATTGTTCTCTTGCGTGTACCAGAGCGAATAGCGCGTTCCGCCGTAAGCCGTGCCGCATACTGTGACTGCTTCGACCGGGGACAATCTCGTGTCCGCCTGCCCCAGGAATCCCGCGACGGCGTCGCCTTCGGGGATCTGGTGAGCGTTGATCGCTTCCGGCGGGAAGCCCGCTAAAAGTGCCTCGCGGTACGCTTCCATGATACGTTTGTTAACGATATATCTCGTATAAAGGCTCCACTGAGTGAAGAAATCGCTGAAGCCGTATTTGTCCCAGTCCCCTCTCGATTTCGAAGGATCGTCGTACTTGGGATCGAAGCGCGGCGCGTCGAAATCGTCGATGCTTGCAAAATTCGTTTTGAATCTCGCGTTGATGTTGTCGATGCTGCCGTACAGCCCGAGCAGATACTCCCTGAAGCCGCGGATCATATTGACGTTATAGTCGCCTATTGACCCTTCGATATTGATCTCCTGCTCATGCACCGGCGAAACCGATATGAGTTTTTCGGGCTCGGCCTTCTCGCCCCTGAAATCGACCGAAAGACCTCTTAAGTACGTGCGGAGCGGATATATACGCATCCTGTTCATTTCAGGCACGCCGTCGGCGTAAGTTCCGATATAGAACGCACTGTCGAGCTCCAGGTAATCCGTCGTGGCGTTGTCCCTGCCCACAGATGCGTATTTTAAATTTCCGTCAGCATCTTTAACCTGCGAGAGCACGGTGGTCGCAGTCATCCTGTTCCAGCGGTGCGTGAAGCAGGGTTCCCACATATGGTATCCTTTGTGGTAGGCGGCGGAATCCTTGAACTTTACGCCGAACTGTGAGAGATACGTTTTTTCCGTATTCGAGAGCTGGTCCGCGGCTTTTGCGGGATCTTTCAGTTTTCCGACAACAGGTGCGGCGAGGTCAACGCGCACGTGGTGGAACGTGCCGTTGTCAACGTATCCGTCGGGATTGTTTTTGGCGAAGGAAGAGTAGAAGCGGTTCTCGCGCCAGCCTACGTTAACGCTGTCGCCGCCGGTAAGGTCGGAGGCGTACGTATATATTTTCGAGAACGTGCCGTCCTTCATGGTTACGTTAAAGCCGTCTTCGAATGCCGACGAATAAACACCCGTAGCGTCGTTGCCCAGCGAAATTGCCAGAGGCTCGATGCTGTTCTTAACGGGGTCGCATATAAACGCTTTCTGAACGTCGCCGTAATACATAATAATGCTGTCATTGGCCGCGCCTTTGCGAAGCGAAAGCTCGAGCCCGGAATCCGCGTCGGGGCCGCTGAACTCGAACTCTATTGACCTCACGAGCGTCATATCTGCGAGCGAGTAGATGTTCATGTGCGGTTTGCCGTTAGCCTTATGATCCGCGCCCATGACGGCCAGATACTCGTCCGAACTGCCTTCTTTAAAACGTCCTGTGGCGATCGTGTATGGTGCGTCAATGCCTTCCGGCACGAAAGCGGCGCGTATCACTCCGGAAGTGTCGAATATTCTTACGGCATCCGCTCCCGTTCCTTTACCGCTGAATGATGCGGCGGCAATGAGCGTCTCTTTTTTATCTCCCATCGAGTATGCGGCGGCGGCGACTCTCACGCCTCCGCGCACGTCAGCCGGGAACGCAAGGAACTGCGCCGAAATGGCCTGCTGGCGGTTAAATACGCGGACAAGTGTGTAATTCCCGTCAGCCTTTCCCTGCCCGGCAACGATCGCCGGTCCCGCCGTTACGTTAGCGTCACCCATCTGCGCGTAATAGAGGTTCGTCTGGAGGCCGAGGTTCAGATCCGGAGCCGTGTAATAGACCGTATTCGTGCCGTTGGAGACCTTCGAAGGAAGCGTTATGAACGCGTTCAGTTTATCTTCGTCGGCGGCGCCCCGGAGCATCAGCGACAGATATTCCAGCGTATAGAGGTCATTGAACGTGTCGGGAGCGTTTTCCGGCAGCGTGATCACCGCCATTCTGCCGTCGTAGACGGTAACGGTAAGGTCGGATGCTACCTGAGCGCCGCTGACAGCATCTATCCATCCGCGGCTGTCTTCCCGTCCGAGCATTTTCGCGCATTCCGTAACGTTAAGCTTCAGGCCGCTTTCTTCCTTTAACAGCGCCTCGCCGGTCTCAGTAAGACCGGCTCTGTAGTATGCAAGTTTTACGTCTTTATATAAAGCGAGCACGTTATCAACCCCCAGCAGCGTCGTCACCGGTCCGAACCCCGTATAGCTTAAGTAATCCGGGGCCGGAAGCGCATTATAAATGCCGGTATCGTTAAAATCAACTTTTTCACCCGCAGGATTTTTAGTGCATCCGGCGGCAAAAGAGAGCAGCAGTATCAGCGCTAAAAGCGCCGCGGCAGTCTTTATTATTCCTGTGTGTTTTGCGTATCTGCCGGTCGTTTTCATCCGGTCTCACTCCCCTTGTAAAACGGTTATTTTCTAAGCGCAGCCTTATCGTGCTTTACTTTGAAACGCTGAATCTTGTTCGTGGAAGTTTTTTCGAATTCGATATCGCGTAATTCCAATCCGCAGATCCTTTTGTATGCGGGAAGGTCTTTATTAACGCGCTTTATTTCGCCCCAGATATACCTGGCCGCGGCATCGTGAAGCGCCTCGTCTCCTTCTATCGTCTCGCCCGCTTCCTGAGCGGCTGCTTTTACGGCATCGTAGTCCGGGAATACAGTCACGCAGACTTTAGTATCTTCCTGTCCGTCGTCTCCTGAATTATCGCCCCAGACCATACATTCTTTAACGTACACGATATCATCCAGTTTGCTTTCGAGTTCTTCGGGGAATATATTTTTACCGGTATTTGTGACGATTATGTTCTTGATCCTGCCGGTAATATATACTCTGCCCTGTTCGTCCATTCTTCCCTGGTCGCCGGTACGGAACCAGCCGTCTTCGGTAAACACCGCGCGCGTCGCTTCGGGATTGTTGTAGTAGCCGAGCATGACGTTATCGCCTTTTGCCTGTATCTCGCCGCGCCCCTCGTCGTCAGGATCGGCAATTCTGATCTGGATGCCCGGCATGGCGGGTCCGACCGAGTCGTACTCGTTTCCGCTGTCGCGGTTAACGCAAAGTATTGGCGACGTTTCGGTGAGGCCGTAGCCCTGGCGCATCTTGAAGCCCATCGTCTCGAGATCTTTGCAGATCTCCGGTTTCATTGCCGCCGCACCGGCTACGACGAGATGGATACGTCC
>JAFWQX010000118.1 GCA_017508875.1 Clostridia bacterium
AAATTACGACGAAACGGCAGAACAGGAAAATAATATGACACAGTCAGAAACAGAAAAAGCAGATAACAGCGATACTTTAACCACGCAGCCGGTAATGCAGCAAGGGACACCGGAAGACATTGACAGCCGCAGCGACAGAGAGGCCCGGGCATACAGGTTCCTCGACGGACTGGGCATTCAGTTCGGTCGCATTGACCACCCCGACAGGCGGGCGGAAACGATGGCGGCATGCGCCGAGATCGATAAGCTACTTAACGTGCGCATATGCAAAAACCTGTTTCTTTGCAACCGCCAGAAGACCGACTTCTACCTGCTCGTGATGCCGGCCGACAAACCGTTCAAAACAAAAGAATTGTCCGGGCAGCTGGGCATAAGCCGCCTCTCCTTCGCGGATGAAGAAGCGATGGGCAAATTGCTGGACGTTCATCCGGGAAGCGTGTCGGTGCTCGCGCTGATGAACGATAAGGAGCATAAGGTGCGGCTGCTGATCGACGGAGACGTCCTGAAGCAGGAGATCTTCGGGTGCCATCCGTGCGAAAATTCCACTTCGATACGGTTTCCCACGAAAGATCTTACTGAGAAAGTACTCCCGGCGCTGGGAGCGAAGCCGGTGATCGTAAAGCTCACGGGCGAAGAATAAATAAACGGGCGGCGCAGGAGCCGCCGGGGAGGCAAAACCATGAAAACTATGAAAAAAGCACTCACTGTATTGACCGCGCTGACCCTTATATTCATGCTCACCGCGATCATCCCCGCATCGGCGAACGTAAACGGCGGATATCTCGGAGACGTGCCGCGCACAGCGGTTAAGATCAACGTTGACGGCGAAAGAGATGCCATCTACAACTACGGCCTCGCCGTTGACGTAAAGTATGAGAAAGACAGAGAAGTCATGGCGACAGGCGTTGTCACGCTGCTTTTCTCCGACGGAACGCTCTACGCTTACGCTGAAGTGGAAGATTCAGACGTGAAGGAACCGTCCGAGGAAGCTCACACCACGACTCCGTGGCACTCCGATTCGTTCGAAGTATTCATCAACATCCCGAACAACAATAACGTTTACGACATTATGCAGTACCGCATCGACTGGACAGGTTGGCCGAGCGTATATGATAAAAACGGGCTCGAGGCGTACGGGCAGAAAGCCGCAGATAAATATTTCAAATACGCCGCAAAACGCACCGCCGCCGGCTACTGCACCGAATTCGCTATACCCGTTGACGCTGCCGGAAAAGACATTGGCGTGAACTTCCAGATCAACGATATGTACGGCGATGACAATACTCTCACCTGGGCAATGGTTTATTCCGAAGCTATCCAGACCGGCACCGACAGCTGGGCCGTCAATATCTACCCCTACCTGTCGCTCGGGAGCTACACTGAAGCTAAAGAGGACGGCATCGTGGCTGAACCGACCGTTCCGCCCGCCGAACCCACGGCGGAGCCCGGAGATGACGATCCGGAGGCAACTGACGATACTGCAGCGACGGCTAAAAACGATTCCGAAAAAAGCAGCGATAAGAAACTCAACCCGGGCCTCATCGCGGCAATATGCATCGGCTGCGCTGTTGTGCTCGCACTGATCATCGCACTGATCGTAGTCAAAAAACGCAAAAAAGCGTGATCGTGGCTCTCCTGCTCTGAAACCCAGGCATCGTTAGAATGATATTGACGTTACCTTTCAGACCCGGACGGGTACTTTATATGTGAAAGGCAGTTCCGTAAAAGCGCGGACTGTCCGGATTATTATACTCTGCCAGGGGAGGATAAAGTATTATGAAAGCGAACAAAATAATAATTGCCGCCGTCTGCCTTTTATTGACGCTCGCAATGGGAATCAATCTCACCGGGTGCGTCGCGAAGATACATGCGGCCGATCTTACTGAAGGCATAACACCTGCAACGCCGGACGTTCCGGAAACGGCAATAAATGACGGTGCCCCTAAGGCTGCGGATTTTGCCGTACGCCTGTTCAAACAGAGCTGCGAAAACGGTAAAAACACACTGATCTCTCCCCTGTCGGTACTCGCGGCATTGTCCCTGACGGTTAACGGCGCAAAAGGCGAAACGAAGGCCCAGATGGAGCAGGTCCTCGGTATGAGCGCCGAAGAACTTAACCGCTTCTTTTACGCGTATATGAAAGCGCTCCCGAACACGAACAAGTACAAACTGAGGCTCGCAAATTCGATCTGGTTCACGTCTGACGAAAGATTTACTGTCGAACCCGCTTTTCTGCAGACGAACGCCGATTACTACGGCGCGAGTGCGTACAAAGCACCGTTTGATAAATCTACGCTGAACGATATCAATAATTGGGTCAAGCAAAAGACAGACGGAATGATACCGGATATTCTTGACCGGATACCTGCAAATGCGGTGATGTATCTCGTGAACGCCCTCGCTTTTGAAGCCGAATGGGCGGAGATTTACGAAAAAGATCAAGTACATGAAGGCACGTTCACGCGCGAAGACGGGGCAAAACAAAATGTTGACTTCATGTATTCGACGGAAGGATTTTATCTCGACGGCGGCAATGCTTCAGGCTTTATCAAATACTACAGCGGCGGAAAATACGCTTTCGCAGCCCTGCTTCCAGAAGAAGGTCTTACGGTCAACGACTTCGTCGCGTCGCTCGACGGCGAGGCGCTTCTTAAAATGCTTGCAGCCCCGCAGGTCGTTCCTGTCGAGGCCAAGCTTCCTAAGTTCGAGACAGAATACAGCACCGAAATGTCGGAAGTGCTGAAAGCGATGGGTATGCCCGGCGCATTCGATCCTTCCTTCGCAGACTTTTCAGGCCTCGGCACTTCTAAAGACGGAAATATCTTTATCAGTCGCGTAATACACAAAACGTTTATATCTGTCGCCGAAAAAGGAACTAAAGCAGGCGCTGCAACTGTAATCGAAATGAAGGCTGAATCCGCCGGTCCGTTTTTTGAAGACCAGAAATACGTTCTCCTTGACCGGCCGTTCGTTTATATGCTCATCGATACGGAGACAAACTTACCGTTCTTTATCGGGACAATGATGGACGTTAAGGCATGATGCATTGGCATAATTAATAAATATATCGCTTGACCGGGCACGGCGCCGTTAACCACGCCGTGCTTTTTTATGCCGCCCCGGGCTGAACATAGTCAGTTGACGGCTGCACATAGTCAGGCGAAGACCGGATAAAGACTGAACGCTGTGGCAAAGCTGAATCTTGACAAAACGCGCAGAAAAGAGAATAATGCGATTGACCGCGACCCGAGAGGAGATGCTGAATAATTGACGCGCAATATTAATTTGAAAATGGTAAAAAAGCTCGGCGCCCTGGCGCTGGCGGGTATGCTTTTGCTTTCCGGATGCGCAAGAACTGATCCGGAAGATGAGGGAAATAATATGAACAACTTGTTTTTGAACAGTAAATTTAACGAGAGCGCAGAAGAACTGTCCGGCTGGAACACCTGGAGCAGCAACGGACTGGCGGCTTTCTCTATCGCGAAAAAAGCGGGACCGGACGGCAGCAGGTGCCTTAAGATCGAATCGTCCGCGGCGGAAAACGCCGTCTGTTTTCAGAATATAACAGTCACTCACGATGCCTGCTACACGGTAGAGGCGGACGTTAAATACGAGACCGGCGAAACGGGAGAAGGCGTGCTGCTGGGCTACACAGGCTACGACAGTTTAAGTAAATGGAAAGAAGAGGGCACTTCTCCGAGGTTCGTGAATCTGGGCAAAAGCGACGGCTGGGAGCACCTTTCTTTCACGTTTTCCGTCACGACCGCCAATTCGTGGATCTCGGTGGGCGTACGGCTCTGGAACAGCAGCGGCACCGTGCTTGTTGACAATCTCGTGATGTACGAGAACAACGTTACTGAAGAGAGCCGCACGTACGCGCTTCGATTAGCCGACACGCCGAATAAGCATAAAATTGACGCCTTCGGCGCGGAATGGGATCCTAAGTTTTTCGTATCGTTTAACACTGACCGCGGCGTGACGGAAGAAGAATTCGCAATGATCAAAGAGCGCATCCGCAAACTGGGTATTGCCCGCGTGCGTATGATGATCCTGCCTGAATGGCTGGAGCCGCAGAACGATAACGACGACCCGGATACGGCCGATCCGTCCGGCTTTAAGATGGATACGGAAGAGATGTATTGCGTGCGCCGCTATCTGGAGGCCTGCGAAGAACTCGGAGTAAAAGTCACGCTTACCTGGTGGGGCGCGTCAGTATCTCCGAGCGGATGGCTGTGCTACAAGGACGTTAACGACTGGATCAGCGCGCCGAACAGCTTCCCGGAAATGGCCGAGAATATCTGTTATCTGATAAATTACGCCCGCAACGAATGGAAGCTTCGCTGCGTTACCGACGTTATCCTGCAGAACGAGGGCAGCTATTCGTTCCGCGAAGGCAAAGATGTCCCGGTCAGCGTGGAGCATTATTGTGATTACGTGCGCACGGTGCGGGAAAGGCTCGACCGTGAAGGTCTGAACGATATCACGCTCGTTGGCAGCGACGACGCGGAGAATTTCCAATGGTTTTCAAATAACGTGCGCGGATTGACCGGGACCGCCGGTAAATTCAATTCGCATAATTACGCGTGGGACGTAAAGGACAACGCCCTTGACGCAAAGATCCGCGATTTCCTGCAGCCGAGGATCAAGCTGGCGGGAGACACTCCGTTTTTCATGGGCGAATTCGGCGACGGCCACAGCCAGGGCGCGTATATGGTCACCGATGCCGACAGCTTCACGCGCGGCCTGTATGTTGCATCATTTGCCGTAAATGCCATGAAACTCGGCGCCGCGGGAGCGCTTTACTGGCCGCTCCACAACGTTTATTACTATTATTCCGGCAATCCTGACGACGGCTCCAACGGCGGTCTGATGATGATGGGCCTGTTCGCGTTTAAGAACGAGAACTGGAAGCCAAGGCCGGTATATTACTCATTCGGGATGGTGTGCAATGCGGCCGTGCCCGGTTCGGAAGTTTACGATATCACCGGCGGCACGGACCATTTCTGCGACGCGGTGGCGGTCAAGTCCCCTTCCGGAACCTGGTCGGTCATGCTGGTGAACCGTTCGTCCAAGCCTCAGACGCTGAAGATCACCGCACCTGCGCTGGGCGGCGCGTCAATGGATCTGTACTGTTTCAGCGCGTCAACGCTTCCTTCCGACGACAATATGATCGCTGCTTCGGGCAGCGTGAAGCCCTCCGGCAACGTTTACACCGTCGAGGTCCCGGGAGATTCGTTTGTAGTGCTAAAAAGCCAGGGTTGATCTTAACAAGCACGAGGTTTGCGCTGAATTAGTAGTTAGTCTATCACGATTCAGTTTTGAAGTAAAAGCGAAACGCGCCGCGGAAAAAGCTGCGTTGTTCTGATCGTTGCCAGAACCGTCTTATCATCGGAAAAAGATTGAAAAGTCAAAAATATTTCCCGCTCAGATATTGAAATGTCATAGAATATGTGCTATATTATTGCCGCAAAGTCAAACCGGAGGTCAAATTATGCTTTTCAGAAAAATATCTTCTCTAATTGAGGCTCATATCAAATCCGGATCCAGAAAGGTTCTTCTTATAGATGGTGCGCGACAGGTCGGCAAAACGTTTATCATAAGGCACGTATGTAAAAACCTTTTTCCGAATTTCATTGAAATCAATATGATCTCTGATGCCGAAGGAAACCGTCTGTTTGCCGATGTCACTGATACCGAGGATTTTTATCTTCGCCTCAGCGCCGTTGCCGGAGATAAGATGAAATCCTGTGATAACACAATTGTTTTTATCGATGAGATCCAGGCATATCCCCGACTTCTGACGTTACTCAAATTTCTATCTCAGGAAGGAAAATTTACATATATTGCAAGCGGCTCGCTTCTTGGCGTCACCCTTTCACAGACTACCTCAATACCAATGGGCAGCATACGCAAGGTAAGGATGTTTCCGCTGGATTTTGAAGAATTTCTGTATGCAAACGGCGTAGGAACCACTGTTGTGGAAATGATAAACCGTAAATTTCTTACCAGAGAAGCCCTCGACGAGTCGATGCACAACAAAATCATGGATCTGTTTCGCAAATATCTTCTTGTCGGAGGCCTTCCTGATGCTGTGAACGCATATATTGACGAAAAGAACATAGTCCCGGTTCGCGAAGTTCAGATGGAGACGCATGAATATTACGCTGCGGATGCGTCAAAATACGATGCTGAAAGAAAATTGAAGATCCGACGTGTGTATGACCTTATTCCGTCAAATATGGAAAATAAGAAGAAAAGGGTGATTGCACAGAGCATTGAAGGAAAGCGCGGAAAGACGTTTTCTGATTACAGCGACGAGTTTGAATATCTCACAGGCGCAGGCATAGCGCTCAATGTTCAGGCGATTTCCAACCCGTCGTTTCCTTTGATCGAAACAGAAAGTAAAAATCTTATCAAGCTTTACCTGAACGACGTCGGAATCCTTACGGGGCTTCTGTATGGCAACAATATTCAGGCAATACTCGATGACAACAGAAGCATCAACCTTGGATCTGTCTATGAAACTGTTGTCGCAAGTGAGCTTGTTGCACATGGTTTTCCCCTGTTTTATTACGATAACAGGAACCGTGGTGAGGTGGATTTCCTGATTGACGACTATGACGCTTTATCTGTGGTTCCCATAGAGGTAAAATCAGGCAAGGACTATACGGTGCACAGTGCACTGAATTCGTTTGTATCAAACGATGATTATCGTGTGAATCATGCATTTGTCTTTTCTAATGAAAGAAAGGTCACTACCAAAGGGAAAATAACGTATATGCCGATCTACTTCGTTATGTGCTTTCAGAAAGGCACAGGCGATAACCTTTCGTTCTGAAAGAAGAGCTTGAACAAACTTTATTTGCTTCTTTTAAAAATAGATAGCACAGTACTTTTAGGTTGATTTTCAAACACTTTAAATAGATTTATTTCAATTAACGGGAGCCGGCATTTGCTAAGGAATATGCATTGTCTTGTGTATCGCGAATCAATTTAAAAACATTATCATAATCAGTGAGGTATAGCAGATCCTGTGAGTTCACACTAAAGAAATTGGCTCTGTTGCTATTTGTTGTAGTATCATCGTTAAGTACCACGGTTCCAACATTTGTCATTTTTTCAACAAGACCTCGGTTTATAGTGACAGTTGATAATTTTGCCAAAGGCTTCACTTGAGTGTTTAACGCGAACACTCCACCGGAAATATAAACCGATTTTTCAGTAATGATATAACCAGTGTTTTTAAGTCTGACAAATGACGTAATAACTGAGGCCAAATATATCCACACCGGGAACATATGCAGTAAAAAGAACGGAATTGTAAACCATGACATCGTATCCTCCCCCGTACGGATATCGTTTATTGATTCGATAATCATAGGAATATCTATACAACACCATACGATAGAAATCGGAAGTAATAAGTTGAAAATGCTCCGAATTAAAAATGCTTTTCGAGCAGGAGCACCGCGCCATAAAACTGTTTCATTGCTTCCAACCATTTGCTCTAACTCTTGACGAATCATGACTTGCCTCCGGCGTGTTCGTTTCCTGATCTAAATACTATTATACCGCCAATTTGTAAATATTTCAAGATTGTGTAAAAACGGGGCTGTCGCAGAATACGCTTTTGCGGCAGCCCTTTTCCCTTATTTGCTGATCGTTATTCCAGCCGTACCGGACGCAAACGTCAACTCAACGCGATATCCGTCTGCGTCATAAGCCGAATAGGTGTAGACGACGACCCCGTAAACGTTTTGGTCTTCCTCCTCGGCGTCAACGGTAAACCCGCTCGCCTTGACCTGTTCGGCATACGCCTTGACCTGATCTACGTTTACAGACTGAAACGCTGCGGAAAATTCATCGTCGGATGTTGACGCGCCGGCAAGTTTGAAACCGGGCTTCGGAACAAGCCTGGTGAATTCGTTATCCGGCCAATCGCCGCCGAGCTGGGCGGTTTGCCCGTCTCCTCCCTGCATCGTCCAGGTGCCGTCGGGCTTCTGCACGAAAACCGTTCCGTCTTTGTCCTTCACGGTCATACTTCCGTCGGCTCCGAACGAAACGTCAAATCCGTCTGCTTTCGCCGCGTCGATGATCTGCTGCCTTGCGGCGGGATCCTGCAAGCCCCATACCGTGTCGGTCCCGCCGTTTCCCGCCATGATCGCGGAAAAATCGGGAACATTGCCCGCGTTGTTTTCGGGGGCTGACGTACTGTCGTCGCGCACGAGAGGTGCATCGTCGTCAACGCTGCCGCTTGGCTTGTTGCTGCAGGACACGAGCGAAATCAAGAGCGTAATAGATACGATCAATGCAAGAATTCCAAATAATTGTTTTTTCATAGTTGCCTCCGTACTTATTTAGAAAAATGGATCGTTATAACCGGATCACTTTCGAGCGGCGCAAAAATCGTCCCGGGATCCTGCGAAAACACCTCGGTAGAATCCTGCTGTGTTTTGACCGCTCCGTTCTGCGTCACACGGGATGAAGATTCCATCGTGACCGACGCGATATCGTCGGAAGTAAAGGTCGCCTCGGTGACGCCCTGCGCACCTAACGCCGCCATCGTATCGTCGTGCCATTCCAGGTGGCGGTCAAATGAAAATCTGACTTCTTTATCACCCGAAAGACTTCCGACAACGTTGGGCTTAACCGTGCCTTCCGTTCCGCTTACATAGAAGGTAAGCTGCCCCTGCGACTCGCATTTGAGAGCGGTCTTACCACCTGTATCGGACGTTTTATGGTATCCGCCCATGCTGTAAATGAGACTTTTGACTGCAGCAAGCCCCGGCGTGTTTTCAAGATTCTTTTCGACCGGTGAAAGGTCGACCGCCTCAAAATCGAGCCAAAGCGTACCGGTGTACGTGCCCTCCATACCGCCGTTGCTGTTTTGGAGCGTTCCGCTGAGCTCGCAGCTCATCATGTTGCCGGAAATGCCCCAGAACGTGCAGTTATAAGTGCGGTAATTTTTGTTTTTGTCAAACTTTATCTTCCATGTGTTTTCCATGTCCTTGCTCCCGGCGAGATCTGCGGCACGGCGGCTGCAAGCCGAATAGAAATCGTTGATGATCGCAAGGTTTTCCTCCAGAAGCTCCAGATACGCGTCGAAACGTTTGCTGCCGTCAAGCCAGCTGTCCGCCACAACAGCTGTGTTGGCGAGCTGTCCGAGCAAAGGGACCTCGCTTATGAGACCTTTGGCGCCTTTTGCGACGCGCCCGATCCGTCCGCCTGCTTTTAAAGCGGTCTCGAGTCCTTTCTTGGCAGCATTCTGCGCCGCATCTTTTTTTGCGGAAAACGCCGCTGAACCGAGATCATCGTGCACGACGTATTCATAGTAATCGCCGACGCTGAATATCGTGCCGGGAATCGGCAGATATGAAAGCAGTCCCGAAACTACCTGATCTCCCCAATACAGCTTTGCGTCGTTCTGTACACGCTCCGCGATTTTTTTTACGAGCGCGACGCGCTCCGGCGTGAGATCTTTCTCTTCAAGCGTCTGCATTATTATGGTATTCAATTCTTCCATCGTAAGCCCGACTTCGCCGACGAGTTCACCGTTAAAAGTAACGTCGCCGAGTTTCAGCTCAACAGGATAGCTCTTTTGGCTATGATCCGCCTTTTGCGTGATGCGGCTGTAATCGATACCGACGATCTCAGCGCCGGTTGCCGCTCCAGCTGCCGCTGATACGGGAAAAGCAAAAGTCAAAGGGAATACCGTAAATACAAGCGCGAGCAATGCCGCGAGAGATTTTCTTACCTTTTTCATTACCGCGCCTCCTTATCTATCGCATCAAGCATAGCACGCTTGATCTCTATGAGTTTCTCGTTTTTGGGGAAAATCGCCGTCGCTTCATCGATATATTCTCCTGCGAGTATGAAATCCTCCGAATAAATTGCGCAAATAGCGGCGTTCTGCCACACGAGTTCGTCAAACGGATCGACTCTCAGCGCCTGCTTAGCGTAACAGAGCGCCGACGTATAATCGGCCTCCTTTACACATTCCGATGATTTACTTATTAGAGATTCGCTGTCATACATGGTCCTGTCCCGTTCAGTCCCTGTCAGAACCGGAGCGTAAACGGAATAAATCGACTCCTCGACTTCGCGCAGAGTATCCCTAAGTTCATACAGCTTATTGACTTCCATCTTTTTCAGATAGTAAAAATCCAGCCCTTCTTCCGGGAACGCCGGCATGATCGACGCCCACGCATAGGATTCGATCGCCTCTTCTTTTTTTCCTTGCACTTCATACAGCAAGCCCTCAAAATACGTCGGATACGGCGAAGAGCAATTGATTTCGGCAATCGTATCAAAGCCGCTGTATCTGCTGCCGGAAGTGAAGGAATCGAGCGTGTCACCCTCGCCCTTTAACCAGAGAATATATTCCACGGCGTAGCGGAACGCGCTGACCGAAGCCCCGGCGAAGGAATAATAGTATTCGCTGTTGACCGGAAGCCCCATTTCCGACGTTTTATCGCCGCGCGTTTTAATCTCTTTCATAACGTTGATAAACTCAGAATAAGAAGATCCGTCGCCGACGATGGGATCATCTTTGACGTTGTCGGACGACGTTTGCTCCCCTCCGAATAATGACCGGAAATCGCAGGAGCAAAGCGAAAAAGTCATAAATACCGCTAACGCCAAAAACAGAAATCTCTTTAGCAATTTACAACCCTCCTCAATAGAAAGCAAACGGGGGTGGAACTTGTCCGCCCCCGAAGTATTACGGTGTTTCGACGTCGGAGCCCGTATAAAGGTATCTTAAATGAAAACCCGCGTCAGCGTCCTTGACGTCGTTGTAAGCGATGGTCACGCCGTATTCTACCGATACGTCAAGCCCCTTGTCGCCGAAGCCGTACACGTAATGGTAGCGCGGGTGCGAATCCTCGATCGGTTTCGGCGTGCGCCGCGTGACCCACGGCTCGTCCTGGCAGAGATACGCCTTTTCGGCGATCTTCCTGATCGTGCTGCCTGCGGGCACGGCTTTCGTCTTTTGAGTTGCGCCGCTGCCTTTGACGTAAACATCTTCCCAAACGCCGCCGGCGTATTTCCCGATATAAGACTCCGTGACCTTGCCTTTTTTCATCACGACGTACCAAAAGGTGTTGCCCTTGCCGCCGAGTATCAGATCCACGTCGCCCCGGTACGCCTGATAGTACTCAAAGCCGCCGTTTTCTTCTACGAGTTTGATAAAACGTTCTTCGAACACGGCGCCGCTCATTCGTGCATCAGCGCTTCCAGCTCAGCGTCGGATTTGACGGTGAGCTCATTTTCGTTATAGAAACGGGTAAGCAAGGTGGCGATCGCTTTTCCTTCGTAAGTGAAAACGAAATCGTAATAGCCGGGTTCGCATTCTTCCTTATTCAGATAGAAGCTGCCCCATTCCGTTTCATCCGGATTTTCCGCATCCTCGGGATAATGAAGATCGCAATAGTTCGCGAAGTTCGGATCGAGATCGGAGAATTTGGCTGTGTTGTAATACTCCTGATCGTCGCGGTGCTTGAGTATCCAGACTCTGAGTCCGTAGGTCGCGTCGGTATCCGGGTAGAAATAGACCCACTCGTTCAGTTCAAAGATGCAGCGGACGTCGGTCAGAGAGGACTCTTTTCCGTTGATACCGTCGTAGCCGCCGGCATGGTTGCCTTTGATGGTCACGCCGCGAAGTACGGACGGATCCCTGTCGTCAAGGTTGATGATATTGAGTTTTCCGGTGAGTTTAGCCGCCTCGGCGTTATTGCCGCTTTGCGAGGTGTTGTTGCCGGACTCGTTTCCGGACTGCTGATTATCACCGGTGCTTCCGGCGGGCGGGTTTGTGCCGGTGCTTCCGGGATCGTTGCCTTTGCAAGCCGCCAGGCTGACGATCATCAAGAGAGCAAGCGCGAGTATAAGTAACTTTTTCATAAGTGGCCTCCTGATTTTATTTTTTTATTTTCTACTATGTCCAAAACCATAGCGCCATTTAGATTTTAAGCTATCCATTAGGAATATTCAAGTAGAATTTTTATGTTGGAGACTGTCAAGTAAACGTGGGCACTTTTTCCTTCCGCCTTTTTTGTAGCACTGTCTTCTCTCGCCTGTAAAGGCCCGTTACACTACCTTCGGTGCCTTGACAGGCTTCGAATACAGTGCTGCGCGGTATTTAGGCAGCA
>JAFWQX010000119.1 GCA_017508875.1 Clostridia bacterium
AATCCGCTCACGTGCGCTTCTGCGCTGTTCGGACTTGGCGCTGTTTCTGCGCTCATGCTGTTCATCATCAGGAGCGGTTCCGTTCCGCTCACAGTGCTGTTTTCGGTGCTGATGACGGGATCGATGCACGGTGTGAACCTGATGCTGATCTGCATGCTTCCCCTCTATTTTAAAGAAACCGGCAGAGTCTCCACGGCATCCGGCCTGCTTAATTTTACTGCGTATATGGGCAGTTCGGCCTCCGCATACGCGCTGGCGGCAATGTCCGAGTCGATGAGCTGGAACTATATTTTCCTGGTGATATCCGGCATAGCGGCCATCTCAGGCATCGTATGTGTGCTTGTAAGGAATTACAAAGTTAAAGCCTGAACCTGCTAAACTCCGGAAGGCGCTCCGAAGGCATTGACCCGGTCACCTTTATCCCCTGCTCCATGTATTCCTCGGACTCGATTTCGGCCAGGCGACGAAGCTCAGCCATTGACCCCCCGTCGGCGTACGGGATCATCAGTTCAAAACGCTTAGATGAGCCGGTGAAAAACAGCCGGATCTGGTCAGCCAGTGCGTCAAGGCCGTCGCCGGTGATCGCTGACACACGCATGACTTTGCCGTAGGTATGCTTCGCCCGGTCTGAAATATACACCTCGTCACCCGCGCCCAATTTATCGCACTTGTTCAGCACCAGATACCTCGGCCGTCCGCCTGCGCCGATCTCGTCAAGGATGTTCTCCACCGCGTCAATGCACCCGTCGCAATCCGGATCGGAGGCGTCAACAACGTGGAGCAGCAGGTCTGCGTACACCGTCTCTTCGAGCGTCGCCTTGAAGCTCTCGATCAGGTCGTGGGGCAGTTTCCGTATGAATCCTACAGTATCTACCAGCAAAAAATCCTGATTTTTAGCGCCTTTGAGTCTCCGGACCGACGTATCCAGGGTGGCGAAAAGCTCATCCTTCACGAACACGTCAGAATCGCACAAAGCGTTGACCAGCGTTGATTTTCCGGCGTTCGTGTATCCCACCACCGCGATCACAGGCAGGTTTTTCCTGCGCCGCTCTTTCCTCAAAACCTCGCGCCGCTCCGTCATTTCCCGCAGCCTGGCCTCCAGAATATGGATCTTCCTGTTGATGTGCCTGCGGTCGGTCTCCAGCTTGGTCTCACCGGGACCGCGCGTGCCTATACCGCCGCCCAGTCTGGAAAGCTCGGTGCCTTTACCGGTAAGCCGCGGAAGCCTGTATTTTTGCTGAGCCAGTTCTACCTGAAGCTTACCCTCCGCCGATTTCGCTCTCGCGGCAAATATGTCAAGTATGAGGGCGGTGCGGTCTATCACGCGCACGTCCAGGGCGTTCTCCAGGTTGCGTATCTGGGACGGGGACAATTCATCGTCGAATATCACCAGATCCGCCCGGTTCGTGCGCACGCTGCTTTTGATGTTGTCAACGGCGCCGCTGCCCAAATAATATTTCACGTCCGGCCGGTCGCGGCGCTGGGTCACCCGGTCAACTTCCACGGCTCCGGCGGTCCTGGCCAGCTCCGAAAGCTCGTCAAGAACGGCATTGTCCCCGCCGATAATATTTGCCTTTTCCGGCACCGCTCCCGCCAGCACGGCCCGCTCCATCCCGCCGGCCTCCACTTCAGAATTAGCGTCCCTCACCCGGAGCGCGGCATCGATCTCCCGGACCATTGCCCACACACCGTCGAACCGGTCCAGCTGCTCTCTTCTGTACGAACCGGCCCGGAGCGTCTTATCCGGGTCCTCCGGATCGATCACGTATGCGCTGGCGCCGGTCAGCGTACCGTCTTCCGCCACGCCCAGCACGATCATGGCGTCGAGTCTGCAGCGCGTAAGGGTCTCCAGATCCTGCTCCGAGGCGGTCATCGTGCCGTTGGGATGGGTGTGAAGGAGTCTGGTCCCGGACAGTCCACGGTCTTTTCCGCCGGTCAATGCGGCGTCCACGTGTACCTTATCTCCTACGCTTATCTCCCGCACGTAATTCCGGCGGTCAAGTACGAAGGCGATCTCCCTGCCTGTCTCTGCCGTAAACGCGGTCTGGGCGTCAACGATCTCCCCCGGCGCGAACTCACCCGGGCCGAAGCTGTTATCAATATACTCTTCCGTCGCCCTTAAAAGCGCCGCCTTCAGGCCGTCGGTATTGCCTCTTATTTTATCTGGCATTTAAAACAACCTCTTAACAGTTCTGCGAAGCGGAATGACGTTGTCCGCGTTAAATGCATTGTCGCCGGCCGAAAGCAGTTCGTCGTACAAATCTTCGGGCACCGTAGAGAAAGCCACGGGAACGCCCCGCAGTTTGCCCAATTCGATCGCCTCTGAAAGTCCCTCCCGGATGAGCGGGACGTCCGTCTCCTCCAGCAGATTGGTATTGTTCACGATTCCCGCGCAGGGCACCCGCGACACGCCGTCGATCTCGTCGTAGATCTTCAGCGCAGTTTTTGCGGTACCGGTGAAGGGGCGACGCTTGTTGAACACGAAATATCTGAAATACCGGCGCGTCAATATATCGTCGGAATAGCAGCCCACCGCTCTGGCTCCCATGTCGTCGCCGCCGATGTCAACGATCACGTCGTACGACTCGTCTCTGATCAATGCTCCCATGGAAGGCGGCAATGACGGCATATCCACGTTTGTATTTGCGTAGAGAGGCACCTCCACCCGAACGTCAAGTTCTTCCAGAAATTCCCGGGCGTCTGCCGACCGGAAAAACGGGTTCACGATATCCATATCCAGCATGGCTATCTTGTGCTCCCCCGACGGATCGGTACGGCGGTAACGCTCCCTCAAAAAGCGGGCAAAATTCACCGCTGTCTCAGTCTTACCGCTGCCGTAATGGCCTGTGAACAGGTAAACGGCAGTACCTGGATCGTCCCATATCATTTGCTGCTCACCGCCCGTTTTTTCTTGAAAATTATCTCCCGCTGTACGAAATAACTCAGTATGAACAGCGGCAAGTCAACGCATATCTTGCACACGAGCCCCGGCCAGCCCAGAAGATCGCGAATAAGATACGAACCCAGCATGCCAAGGCCTAATATGATAAGCCACAAAACGGCATAACCCACGGCCTGTCTGATGCCCGAGGATTTGAACACTACGCGGCTGTTGAGCAGATAATTCACGACGCCGCTGAGCACTCTGGCCGCCATATACGACACAGGAACTGCAAACGACGGCAGCGGCGAATGCCAGATAAGCGGGCAGATCGCGTATAAAAACAGCATATACAGCAGATAATCCACCACGAATGAAATGACGGACGCGCTGATAAACTTAAAGATCTGACTGAGCACCCTAAACGAATCGCGCACAGGGTGAAAATGGGTCCCCGAGTTATTGTCGATATAGACCGTCTCGATCGGTACCTCGACGAAAGGCATCCCCCAGCCCTTCAAAGACAGCAGCATATTCATTTCGTACTCATACCTGTCGCCTTTAACATTCAGCATATCCGGGATACTGGCCGCCGGAAAGCCGCGAAGGCCGGTCTGTGTGTCGTGGATAGAAAGTCCGGTGGCAATTTTAAAGGCCAGCCGCGTAAAGCCGTTGCCGACTTTCGACTTGAACGGGATATTGTCAGCGTCGCGGAAACGGCCGCCGAGCACGAGCGCGGCAGGATTTTCGCGGCAGGCGTCGGCAACTTTCTTAAGACTTTCCAGCGTGTGTTGTCCGTCCGAATCCGCCGTAATTACCCGCTCCACGTCCGGAAAACGTTCTTTGATCTCCCGCATACCGGTCCGGAGCGCCGCGCCTTTTCCTTTGTTCACTTCGTGATGGACAACGCAGAACCCGAGCTTTTCGCACGCTTCAAACAATCGCGCGCACTTCTCGCCGCTGCCGTCGTCAACGATCAGCGCCTCCATGCCGGCTTCTTTCAGCTCCGAAGCAAATTCTACAAGTTTTTCATCCGGCTCATACGCCGGTATCAAAATGATCTGTTCCATATGTTCCACACTTTCCCGTACTACGCTCACTCATCCCTGACCGCACACAGCTTCAGCCCCGTATAATCCGGCGCGATGACTTCACCCGGTTTCAGCACTAAAAACTCGGTCTCGTTCCAGGTGCCGTCGACCATCATGCGCAGCATGCGGTCATCGCCGTCCACTTCCCTGAGCGTCCAATCCTTCTCCCTTGCCTGCGCCCTCGCCATCTCAAGATTCGCGGCAGAATCATGCACGTCCGAATGGATATAGCCGAGCGTAGAATAATTCTTCTCCCAGCTGCTCTCAACCTCGATCAGATAATCGGCATTGTCCTCGCCGAACTTCTCGGCATATTCCAGCCATCTGCGCCGTTTAAAATCGTCTATATCAAATAGCCTCGCGCTCTGCTCGATCCAGCCGCTGTTTAGCCAGTATGCGCCTTTCACCGTATTGAACTCTTCCATATACCGTTCCTGAGAGCCCATGAACAGCGCGATGCAGTCGTCGGTCCTGGGGACAACGATCGGTATCTCTTTACATTTTACGCCAGCGACAGCTTTCGAGCAAAGGCCGTATCCGAGGACAATATAATCAGGTCTGCGCTCGAGTTCGTTGTCATCCAGCTGGCGGTAAATGTCGTCAATAGTATTTATTATGCGTTCCCGCAGCTTCTCCGGAGTGTTGTGAAGGCCGCGCCCGAGCCAGGTTATGTCTATCTGGTTATCGCATTTCGATGCATAATAGCTGAGTTCTCTTGCAAAAATCCGGCACGCTATAATATGTATCCGCATCCTGACCGTCCTCCGTTTCAAACAAGACGCGATTCTTCGCAAAATACTCCAGAGCAGATCGTTTAGTTGTGTTACCCGAGGTTCGCCGGGCCGAACGAAGCCTTAAGCAGCTCCGAAAGCCGGTACGATCTCGTTTCGCTCCCGTCTTCACCGACGCATATGACGTCAATATCTCCGAATTCGACCAGCGCCTGGCGGCAGATCCCGCACGGCGTTATGGATGCGTCAGCGCCGCACACACATATTGCTTTGAACTTTCTTTCTCCGGCGGAAAGAGCGGCTCCGAGGGCAACGCGTTCTGCGCACGTCCCCGCGCCATACGCGGCGTTTTCGAAATTAGCCCCGCTGTATATCTTACCGGACACTGCCAGCAGCGCGGCGCCGACTTTATATTTCGAATACGGAGAATACGAATTCTCCCTAACCGCTTTAGCCGCTTCGATCAGTTCCCTTTTTCTCATGGGAGTCAGGCCCTCTCTCGCAAAAGGCCTGATCCCGGTATCATCAAAATCCGGTTTCACGCTAAAAACTCCTTCATCATATACGCGCTGTCCTTCAAAATATAATTGTCCGCGCCGTAGTCGCAGCGCACGAGGCCGAAGCGCATAGAATTGCCCGCCGTCCACTCAAAATTGTCCAATAGCGTCCAGAGATAGTACCCTCGTACGTCGATACCCTCGTCGATCGCTTTTTTCAGCCACGAAATAAAGCCCTGAAGATATTTAACGCGAGTTTTATCGTGCACGCGGACCGTTCCGTCAGGTTCTGTGACAGGCGTCTCCTCGCAGTTGTAGGTGCCGTTCTCCGTGATAAATATCGGTATATCCACGCCGAAATTTTCCTTAAGATTATGAAGCGCGTCATAGATCGCCTTCGGGTAAAACTCGGCGCCGTTGTCCATATAATTTCCGCCCGCGAATTCCACGGTCTTGCGCACGCACTCCGGATCCGCGGAATCCACCACGCGGTTGTAGCAATTGAGCCCGAAAAAGTCGAGAGGCTGGCGCATAAGTTCGAAATCTCCGGGTCGTATTTCGGGCATGCAGTCGTTTTCCGCCATATATTTCAGCAGCGCGCCGGAATAGCCGCCCTTAAAGAGCGGATTCAGATACGAGCAGTACGCTTTTTCGTTCTCAAGTTCGGCGATAGCGACGTCCGCGGGTTCGTCGGGGCGGGCGGGGTGATGGTGCCACACGTCGATAACGATACCTACGTTCGGGCCCTTGCCGTCAAACGTGCCGCGCTTTTCGCCGAATATCTCCCTGAATCTTTTTACCGCGCTGCCGTGGGCGAGCAGCAAATTATGGTTCGCCTGCCGCCCGTATTTTTCGAGCTTCCGCCCGGGGGCAAAAGCGCCCAGAGCGTAACCGACGTACGTGGCGATGGGTTCGTTAAACGTTGCCCACATCGGGACAACGTCTCCGAACGTTTCAAACATATAGCCCGCGTATTCCGTGAACCAGCTGACAATGTCTCTGTTCAGGAAGCCTCCCCTGTATTCGAGTTCCTGCGGCAGGTCCCAGTGATACAGCGTGGCGTTCGGCATCAGCCCAAGCCTGAGCATCTCATCTATTGCGCGTTTATAGAAGTCAACGCCTTTCTGATTTATCCTTCCGGTTCCGTCCGGCATGACTCTCGCCCATGAGAACGAGAAGCGGTGCGAGTTAAAGCCCAGTTCTTTCATCATTCTGAGCTGCTCCGGGTATTTATGATAGTAGTCGCAGGCAATTTCCGGCGTCTGTCCTCCGAACGTTTTTCCGGGAGTCCGTGAAAATACGTCCCATATTTCAGCGCCCTTTCCGTCTTCGAATGCGGCGCCTTCGATCTGCGCTGCAGACGTCGCGATGCCCCACTTGAATCCTTTTGGAAAATCGTGTCTTGAGAGATCAGCCATTATTTACCCCTCTTTTTTTTGAGAATGAAGAATAACGCCGCGCCTATGCCGAGCACGCCCAGCATGATTATTATTCCGATCAGTATGCCGAGCCCCAGCTTATTGCCGCCGGCTTCTTTAACGTTGTTTCCGCTTTCCGGAGCAGCGGTCGCCACAGTATCATTGTCCGGAGCATCAGTCCCGCTGTTCACCGGTACGTCCGTTACAGCAGGTGCGTCTGTAGTGAGAGGCTCGTCTGTCGCCTGAGGTTCGTCAGTCGGCTGCGGTTCATCTGTTGCAGGTGCGTCTAACTTGAACCTCCAGAGAGCGCCGGTGAGGACGCTTGCGTTATCGCTGCGGATAAAGAAATCTTCAGCAGTCATATCGTTCGCATAATAAACCGCGTCAGCGGCAAATTCAAATCCGGGATTCGCCTGATAAGATACTCTAAGTATATAGTCTTTTCCGGCCTCGAAGATCGCGTCTTCTGAAAGCGGTTGGTCGGGCGCGCTCGCATCGAGCCATATCGAAGCAACGCTGTATTTATCCGGCTCTGCCGAAACGGCTTTTTCAATCTTTGCCCCGGATTCGGGAACCTGAAAAGTACATTTTACAGATTCGATCGTCTGCATTCCGCTCTCTTCGGACTTTACGATAAGTGTAAGCGCGCATGATCCGGCCTCTTTCCAGTGCTTTCCGGATGCGGAAGGATCGTAGAACAGATTAAGCACAGCGTGATACTCTCCCGGAGGCGTACCTTGGACCGAACTTACCGCACGGTTATAAGCGGCGTAAAGTTCGGCGTAGTTGTACGGGCCGAATGCATCTACGAAGAACTTGTCTGCATCTTCGCCCGTGATCTCGAATTTCAAATAACTATTGCCGCTATGAATGTATTTACCGCCCAGTTTTACAAGGACGTTCCCGGAAGTCCCGGTCTCGCCCGGCTCGACTTCAAGAGTAAGTTCGGATGGAATCAGCGAAGGAAAATCATCCTGTGTGATTGAAAGCTGGGCAGGTTCGGCCTTTCCGCGCGCAAATTCATTGCCCCGGCCGTCTTTATATGCGCTGATCAGTGCGGTATAGCTGCCGTTCCCGTTATTATAAACGACTTCCGAAGCATTATATTCGGTGATTTCTGCATCCAGACCGAACGCAGTGCTGATCGAGACTTCTTCGCCGTCGCATATCCAAAGATCATAATACTCAGCGCCCTCGACTGGCTCCCAGTAAACGTAGTTGCTTTCAGGCTCGTAATACAGAGTAATGTTCACCGGCTCCCCCGGGATCTCTCCCTTTTCAACAGATTCGAAGTCTCCCGCCTCTTCGCCTTTGATCCATCTCACCGCGAAAGAATAATTGTAGCCCGGGTGCAGGTACTGAGTGAAATCGAAGCTGGAGTCAGTCACCGTCTCCCTTAAAACGGGCTGCCAGGTACACCAGTACAGAATGATCTCGTACCCTGTGGCACCTTCTTTCTGATCCCATACGCCCTGATTTTCTTCCCAGCGCGGATTCAGAGATTCTTCAGTGCTGGCGCTAAAGCTTAAAAGAGTAAACGTCGCGGCAAGTATTACAAAAGTAATCATGATTGCCAGTATTTTTTTTACTGTCATTGTGTTTTCACTCCTTCGTTCAGACCCTGCCTGCAGCTTTCTGTTGAAGCTTGTATAGTTCATTCATTGCCTCAATGGGAGTCATTTCCTGAAGTTTCATTTTTTTGAGTGCGTCAATGATCTCGTCCTGCATCACCGTATTTGCCGTATACGCGATCAGATCCGGGCTGCCTCCGTCGTAAATATCGTCGGAACGGGCGTTCCTGCCTTTCCCCCTGCCGCGTCCGGTCAATGACTTCGGGCCGCTCTTTCCAGGGCTTTCGCTCTCGAGTCTGTCAGCGAGTTCCTGCGCTCTTAGCGTCACGGTTTTGGGAATGCCTGCCAGCGCCGCAACGCTTACGCCGTAGCTGCCGTCCGCGGCCCCGCGCTTGATCTTGCGCTTGAAAACGATATTGTCCCCCGTCCTGTCTGCGTCTGAGCAGTAATTTTTAACGCCGTCCATCCGCTCCTCAAGTTCGGTAAGCTCATGATAATGCGTGGCGAACATTGTCCGCGCTCCTACAGTATCGTGGATGTACTCTAGCACCGCCCAGGCTATTGACAGCCCGTCGAAAGTGCCGGTACCGCGCCCTATCTCATCGAGGATAAGAAAACTTTTGGCGGTTGCGCCTTGAAGAATGTTTGCCACCTCGCTCATTTCGACCATAAACGTGCTGCGGCCTGACGCGAGATCGTCGGAAGCGCCCACGCGCGTAAAGAGCTTATCGACCACAGAAACGCGGGCGTACGAAGCTGGTACGAAGCTGCCTGCCTGGCACATAAGCACGCACAGGGCGGTCTGGCGCATGTAAGTGGATTTACCCGCCATATTAGGTCCGGTGATAACGAGCATGCGGTGGTCGCCCGAATTTACCGTCACGTCGTTCGGAATGAAATCTCCAGGCGGCAGCATCTTTTCTACGACAGGATGGCGGCTGTCTTTTAAGATGATCTCGCCCGTATCGGAATCGCACACCTCCGGGCGGCAGTAATTTTCGCGGTCGGCGACTTCGGCCAGAGAGCAAAGCGCATCCAGCGCCGCGAGCGCCCTCGCCGTATACATAAGTCCGCCTGCTCTCTCGCCCACCCGGTCGCGTATCTCCGAGAAAAGCTGGCTCTCGAGCCTTAAAGCACGCTCCTGCGCGCCCAGGATCGTATCCTCCATGCTCTTCAATTCTTCGGTTATATAGCGTTCTCCGCCGGTCAGCGTCTGTTTTCGTATGTACGTATCGGGCACCATTTCCTTGAACGAATTGGAGACTTCGATGTAGTAGCCGAAGACCTTGTTATAACCGACTTTGAGCGTCTTAATGCCTGTTTTTTCCTTCTCCTCGGCCTCCAGCCTTGCGAGCCAGTCTTTTCCGTTCACCGATGCCTCGCGAAGGCGGTCAACGTCCTCGCTGTACCCTTTCCGGATGTACCCTCCGTCTTTCATGAGCATCGGCGGGTCGTCCACGAGCGCTTTATCCAGCAGCTCCGCCAGGTCTTCCATCGGGTCAATATCCGCGTCGCATTCTTTTATCAGTGTGCTTTTCAGTTCGCCGAGCGTCTGCTTCAGGGAAGGCAGTTTCCACAGCGAAGAGCGCAACGATGCCAGGTCCCTCGGCGACGCGGTCCCGAGCGATACTTTTCCGGCCAGGCGTTCTATGTCATATATGCCGTCGAGGAATTCGCGCACCGTCTGTCTGGTCATGAATGCGTCTTTCAGTTCCCCGACGCTGTCGAGCCGTTTGTTTATGGCGTCAACGTCGATCAGCGGCTGTTCGATCCAGTGTTTTAACGTTCTGCCGCCCATCGCAGTGGCGGTGCGGTCAAGTACCCACAGAAGGCTTCCGCGCTTCGACCTGTCGCGCATTACTTCGGTTATCTCAAGGTTTCGGCGCGAGGAGGCGTCAACGGCCATATATTCCGCTACCGTGTACAGTTTAGGAGTCATTATGCGGTCGAGATTGACCTTCTGCGTGCCTTCGAGGTAGTCCATCAGCGCCTCGTACGCACCGAGCCCGAGTTCATGGCGCCGCAGTTCGGCTTCTTTCGGCTTTGCCCCGGCTTTCAGACCTGACGTTTCGCGCACGAAACGCTCGAAGCCGCGCTGAGACGAATAATTATTGTCCGGAAGCGTTCCGACGAATGCCCTCGTGACTTCGCTCAGGTAGTTTTTGAGCCTGTCTTTTACGGGCGCGGATTCGTTCAGCAAAAATTCCGAGGGGGCAAAGCGTGCGATCTCGTCGCAGAGTCTGTTATACGTGCTTCCTACCGTAAGCGAAGTGACGTACATCTCGCCTGTGGAAAGGTCTGCCGCGGCTATACCGTACATCTCTCTGAATCCGTACACGCACATTATGTAGTTGTTCGACTTGCGGTCGAGCATGTTTTCGTCCGTGACAGTGCCGGGCGTGTACACTTTTATTATGTCACGCTTTACGAGCCCCTTGGCGAGCGCGGGGTCTTCTATCTGTTCGCAGACGGATATTTTATAGCCCTTGGCAATGAGGCGGCTTATGTACGAGAGGCTGGCGTGGTACGGAATTCCGCACATTGGGGCGCGCTCAGCCATGCCGCAGTCTTTTCCGGTGAGCACCAGTTCGAGTTCCCTGGAGACGGTTTTTGCGTCGTCAAAGAACATTTCGTAAAAGTCGCCCAGTCTGAAGAAAAGGATGCTGTCGGGGCAGCGCGCCTTCATTTCGAGATATTGCTTCATCATCGGTGTTGAGGGCAGATCTCCCGCGGCAATGGATCCTGAGCCTTTGCCGGGTCTGTTTGCGCCGCTTTCACCGCTCGTAATGCTTTTTCCCATCGTGTCGATTCCGTTTCAATGTTTTAAATATTAAATAGCTCCGCGGCCGCGTAAGGTGTTCCGCTTATTACTGGCAGCCTCTGATTACTGACAGCCTCCGCACGTCTGGCATGAGCCTGTGCATCCGCCGCCGTCTTCGAGATAATGCTGTATGATGTCATTGACCGTGCTCATCATATTTTCGAAGCCTTTTTTAGCGTCAAAATAGTTTTTGGTCACTTCGTATTCGTTCAGCTGCTGCTGTTTTGCCATAAGAGTGTCGCGGATGCGCTCGAGTTCTTCTTTGGCAAGGTCCTGGCGCGAGCCTTCGACCATACGCACCTGAAGGTCTTTGTATTCCTTTATAAGCGTCTGGGCTTTGGGGTCAATAACAAGCGCGGCCTCCGCTTCTTTCCAGGCCTGGAATTCTCCCGAGAGGGCAATCGATGATCCGAGCAGTGACGCTGCTTCTACGTAATCCATATATGGTCAACACCTTTCTGTTTTTTGGCCCTTTTTATTTTCTGCGCGGCGCGTTTTTTCGGCTTCTGAAGTGCCGCGCAGGGTGTGTTTATTATACTATAAAACCGCTTTTTCCGCAACCGGGCTGAAACGGTGGCTCTTTTCATGTTTCCGTGAATTTTTTTAGACAATTGAGGATGCTCCGGCTTGAGTTTGTCGGCCGCAAGGCGTATCATGGCGGCAATTTCTCAAACATTTTAAAGTCTGTTTTCTGCGGCGCTGTCTTTTACTTCGCGGTCGGTCAACTTTGGCACACAAATCAGCTTTTTCGAGTTTTGTGTGCCAGCCGGGCGCTGTCTCTCAAGTCAGTCGCGGTCAACTTTGGCACACAAATCGGCTTTTTCGAGTTTTGTGTGCCAGTCTGGCGCTGTCTCTCAAGTCAGTCGCGGTCAACTTTGGCACACAAATCGGCTTTTTCGGGTTTTGTGTGCCAGGCCGGCT
>JAFWQX010000120.1 GCA_017508875.1 Clostridia bacterium
CAATTACAAGGCTGCGCCCGGGGCAAAATTCTGCACGTAGTGCGGAAAGATATTTGCGGATTAAGGAGGACAACACTTTGAGACAGGATACTATTGACCGCATTCGCAGGTTTACCGAGGACCGCGACTGGGACCAGTTTCATTCGCCCGAAAATCTGGCAAAATCGATAGTCATCGAGGCTGCCGAGCTCCTGGAATGTTTCCGGTGGGACGGGGAAAAATATGACGTCCGGCACGTTAAAGAGGAACTGGCGGACGTGCTCGTTTATTGCCGCAATTTGCTTGACAAGCTCGGGCTTGATGAGGATGAGATCGTCAATGCAAAGATGGCGCGGAACGAGGCGAAGTATCCGGTGGAGAAGGCAAAGGGCCGCGCTGAGAAGTACGATAAGCTGCAGTGAAGGATCTGAAGGATAAGGAAAATAAGGAGAAAAACATGCTTGGAGCTATAGTCGGGGACATCGTAGGTTCGATCTACGAGTGGCATAACATTAAAACGAAAGAGTTTCCGCTCTTTAAAGACAGCTGCTTTTTTACTGACGATACGGTGATGACAATCGCGGTCGCGGAAGGGCTCATGAACGGCGGAAAAAGTGACGACTTTATTGACGCAATGAAAAAGTACGGGCGGATGTATCCGGATGCCGGGTACGGAGGCAGGTTCAGCGGCTGGATCTTATCCGATGACCGCAGGCCGTACGACAGCTTCGGCAACGGTTCTGCGATGCGCGTGTCTCCCTGCGCCTGCCTGATGGACTGCGGCTACTACGCACGGACAGGTCAATTGCCCAAATACGGACGCATGGAAGCCCTTATCTGCACGTCTGTTACGCATAACCATCCCGAAGGCTTAAGAGGGGCGTTGGCAACGGCGGATGCGATCTTTCTTTGCCGCTATTATTTCGGCGGTCATCACGCTGACAATGAAGCTCCAATCGATTCCGATCCGGCCGAATGCAGGCGCAGGGTGAAGGAGCACGTCGAAAAAGTGTACGGCTACGACCTTTCAAAAACGCTTGACGAAATACGCCCTAAGTACCGCTTCAACGAGACATGCCAGCAGACTGTTCCGCAGGCGATCACGGCGTTCTTAGAGAGCACGGATTTCGAGGATGCGATCAGAAACGCGATCTCTTTGGGCGGCGACAGCGACACCCTCGCGGCGATCACCGGCAGCATTGCCGAGGCGGCGTACGGGATCCCTGAGTGGATAAAGGAGAAAGCGATATCTTATCTGGACGAGCCGCTGAAGGCCGTGCTCGGGAGATGGGAGAATATGATCATTCCGGAATGATACGGAACTCCCAGCTGAATGAATCAAAGGGAAGTTCGTACTCCTTTTCGGGCTGTGGCCCGCAGGAATTCGATCCGATCCCGCGGTGCTTATGATCGATATAAAGATAACGTTCGCGGCTCTTTTCCAGTTCATCGTAATGACGCGCATTCGTCAGGTTTTCGAGTGTGAAATCGTGGAAAGAAAAAGCAAATTTACCCGTAACCGTTAAGGCACGTCCGTCACCTTTTACGTTGACGCGGCGGCAATCTTCGTGGTTTCCTGTCTCCTGGGGCACGTCGTATATGAAATTCATATTCTTAACGTCAGCATGCCATTGACCCCATGGCGAATTAGCCTTCCTGTCGGAATAGCTGTCGCCGGGGCCGCGGCCGAGCCATGAACATTGGTCGTAATCCTGGGCCAGCTCGAACTTAACACCGACCCGCGGAAGCACGGTTGGTTGATTAATGCCGTACGGGTCAAGTTTAACAGAGACGTTGATTTCGCCTCCCGCTTCGATGACGTAAACAATGCACGCGTTAAATCCCCACATATGGGCATATGGCAGGAATTTACCTGTGGCGGTCACTTTAACGGCATTCGGACTGTCCTCGACATTCAGTGAGATGCACCCGAAAATCATAGAATTGATCAATCTTTCTTTCCAGTGACCTGCAAGTCGTTCGGCAAAACCTATGATACCGTCGTTGTCCGTAGGCGCGCGCCACATATTGAGTTTTACTGGCTTGTCGACAACGATTTTTCCGTTTTTCTCGATCCCGGAGAGCAGCCCTTTATGTATCACGATCCTGAAATCATCTCCTGTCACTTCTGCATCATCGTTCCGGACCTTCACCATATGGGCGAACGGGGCGGGCGAGGGCAATGACACGGGATGTTCGGCAATTATCTTTTGCTTGTACGCGACACGGATGCTGCCTGCGTAGAACACGCAGTCAACAGTGATGAGTCCGTTAAGGTCTTCGATTTCTTTCTCGCTGACAGGAAGAGGGAAGAACTTCCATTGCCGCGGAACGATCCCGGTAAGATCGTATTCACCGCTTTTTTGTGTAACACCGTCTGCACAGATCGACCAGGATAATACCATGCCGTCAAGAGCGGTGAAATCCAACGTGTTCTTTGCTTCCACGCCGTTCTTGGTCCAGCGTACGTGAACCGGAGCAGATACTTCTCTCAGTTCCGCCCAAGTAGGCTTCGGAGATCCGTCGCTCGTATGGTAGCCGTCAAGCGAGAAGTTCGACCAGTGATAGTAGTCCGGAAAATCTCCGCCGTAGAGATATCGAGCTCGCCCGTCTTTTCCCTTAACGTAGAAGCCGTGGCTCTTGAACTCCCAGACGTAACCGCCGCAGCATTGTTCGTTTTCATATATCCAATTCCAAATATCTTCCAATCCGCCCGGACTGTTTCCCATAGCATGTGCGTATTCCACTAATAACCAGGGGACTTCAGAGTCCTTCGGGATCCCGTGAAGCGTTGACATCGGCATATAACCGGTCGAGGCGAAGCACACGATGTCATCCGGCAGCTTGGAGTCAGTGCGAATGGGTTTTTTAACTTCTTGTTTTGTCAGCCATATTGCACACTTGACGTGATTCTCACCTGATCCGCACTCGTTTCCGGTAGACCAGATATTCACGCACGTCTCGTTCTTGTTTTGAGCATACATACGTGAGATCCGGTCGAAGAAGGAGTCAAACCATTCCGGGTCTTTGTTGAGTGCTCCCTGATCTCCTGAAGCTCCCGCACCGTGTGATTCGCAGTCCGCTTCGTCCATCACATAGATACCGAGCTCTGACGCCAGTTCGTAGAAGATCGGCTGATTCGTGTAGTGGGAGCAGCGGATAGCATTCAGGTTACAGGATTTGATGTCTTTAAGTTCTTCCTCGATCTGTTTAGCTGTTATCGCGCGGCCTTCAAAAGCATTATTCTCATGACGGTTTACGCCTTTTAGCGTTATCGGCGTGCCGTTCATCAAAAGGAAATGACCTTTGATCTCAGACCTTGCGATCCCGGCCCGTTTCGTATGAACTTCGGTCACGGTTCCGTTTTCTATGATCTCAATTGTCAAGGTGTAAAGGTAAGGTCTTTCCGCGTTCCATGTTATTGCGTTTTCGATCGGCAGGAAGACCTCGCCTGAAGGAGAGAGCGTGCGGTTTAAAGAAGATACGTTTTTTCCGTCTGCGTCTGTTAAAGTAAAGCGGATCGATGCATTATCTCCGTTCGAGTCGCACGTGTATTTTACCGTGAAACCAGCCGTTTCTGTAAGAAGCGTATAATCCCAGAGAGAGTTCTTTTTTGTTTCGATCAAAAGCACGTTTCTGAAGATACCGCTCGCCATCAGCATGTCCTGATTTTCGAGATATGATGCGTCGCTGAACGTGTACACCTTCACTGCGAGGAGGTTTTCGCCGCAAATGATCTCGTCTGTTACGTCGAATTCCGACGCAAGCCGGCTGCCCTTAGAAAAACCGACGTATTTACCGTTCAGCCATACAAAATATGCGTTGTCAACACCTTCGAAACGTATTATCGCCCTGCCTTCAGGTTTTTTCGCGTTAAATTTCCTTCGGTATAGTCCCACCGGGTTCGGACAATGAACGTAAGGCGGGTCGTACGGGAAGCAATATGCTACGTTCGGATAAAAGCATGTCCCGTAGCCTTGATATTGCCACATTGACGGTACCGGCAGATCGTCCCAGGCCGTGTCGTCGATTTCCGGCGTGTAAAACCGTTCGTCTGTGTCTTCTTCTTGATATGAAAATTTCCATATTCCGTTCAGGAGCATGACACGGTCGGATTCGGTAAAGTTTTTGTGGGTGATTCCTTTTTTCTGTGCGGGGATAAGTAGACTTCGGGCTGGTAAACGGTTTTCTCCTGTCAGGTGCGGGTTGGCAAGGTATTTTTGATTCAGCATGTCGGAATTCCTCCGTATTATATTATGCTTTTCTGTTTGTTCTGAAATCTTTTCGTTTGTATGCGGTTATTATATCCTTGAATGGCAGAAAACTCAATTTGAAATTTTCGATCGGCTCTGCTCCCGTTTTCGATTTTATTGCCGTAACGGTTGCTGTCATTGGCGACCGAACACTTGAAATGCCCTGTTTACCAGCAGCTGCGGCCTTTTAGTCAGGCGTTAAAACCTGCGCCATTAATAAATATTATTTCTTCTTTTTCTTTGAAGCCACGATTATCGCTACGATAACTCCGATGAGCACTACAGCCGCGGCAATGATACCGATGATCAGACCGATATTCGCGCCGCCATTGCCCTTATCAGGAGCCTTGGTAGGATCGACCTTCGTATCAGAGGTGGGTTTATCTTCAGAAGGATTCCCGTCGGTAGGAACGGAAGTCGGAGCGTCGCTAGCCGGAACATCCGTAGGAGCGGCCGTAGGAGCTTCTGTAGCAGGCTCTTTTCCATCAGGAATGAGGGTGAGCAGTTCGCCGTCAAGGTTTACAGCAAGTCTGAGCGTAAGATTTTCGTCCTTTTCGCCGTCGAGGTAGTAGGCTACCGTGTCGTTCGGATATTCCTTCTGCGTCATAGGCAGAACGAGATAGTGCATCAGCTCAGCCTCCGCGACCTCTGAAAATTCAACAACATACTGTCCGGCGGGAAGGGCGGTGTCAAACTTCAGCATAATTCCGGCATTTCCGTTAGCGGTAACTTTGCAGTTCGTACCAGCAGCTTCAGTCGTTGTGCCTACGTTGGAGTCGCCGGCCAGCTCGATCTCAGCAGAAGCAACCGGTGTTTCCTGCTTCGTCTTGGCATAGTTTACGTCAAATTTGTAAACGTTGACATGAGCGATAGCGTTGGTCTGTCCTTCAGTAGCAGGATTGCTGGCCCAGTAGTTCGGCACGCCGAGTTCCGAGATGGCGCCGCTCGCGTTGATAACAGCGTCGATCGTACGGCCGCTGTGCTCCGCCGGTGTCTCACTATCGTTAGAAAGCCAGAAACTGCCTTCCCAAATGATTCCACCCTCGGTATCGGTGTAAACTGTCTCAGCAAATGCAGTTAATCCAAGTGCGACTGTCATTGCGATAATAACTACAACCGCCAATAATTTTTTCATATAGAAAACCTCCTGAAATTGATTCGGCGGTAACCCCGCCTGTGTTTAAATGTATTTTACCACAGTATCAATGAATAAATCAAGAAACCCGGCAAAAAAAGCAGAAAAAACGCAGGCCGGGAGTTTAAGCCCTGCCTGCATTTTCTCAAACTATGCGTTTAACGTCTTTCCAATGATCGATCAATAAGATCTTTTCTTCATGAAAACAACAGCTGCGCCCATAGCAAGAACAGCGATGACCGCGAACATTGCCACGGAGAAGTCGCCTGTCTGCGGAATCGTTGTCGGCTCGGTGCCGGGCTGAGTAGCGGGCTCTGTGCCTTCCTCAGGATTAGCAGCAAAGAAATCGTTGAGGCTGACTCTGCTGTTGCCGAAAACGCCGAAGTTGAACTTAACGTCGGTGTTCACGTATTCAAAGTTTGCCTCGGCGATCTCGCTGTTAACAGCGGGGAAAACAACGTATGCGGTCTCTTTATCAACGCCTGTTGCGGTGTCGCCAACGATCGTGAATTTCAGTACGTACGTGCCTTTTTCAAGCGGTTCATCGAAGCGCCAGTTGAAGCCGGGCGTATTATCCGCGGTCCATGCGTGAGTCTTGGATGCTACCGGATCTTTGGCAAGTGTATTTTCAATATTGGTGTCAAATTTGAAAATTTCGCCTTTGAACGATCCAAGCGGTCCGTTCGTTCCGTTCGAAGCCCAGAAGAAGAGGTCAACTCCTCCGAGTGCATCGGTAGTTGTAAATTTAACGCCGCAATATTCACCGTCTTCGTTAAGCCAGACAGCTTTGCCGGGGTCGCCGTCATTACCGGAGATCGCTTTAAGATCGTAGGTAACTTCATCAGACTCTTCGTTTACGTAATTGATAGTCTTAATAACTTCCTGTCCGTCAGCTGTCTTCTTGTAAAATTTCATTGCAATTTTACCGTCCTGAAGCGGGACAGTAATGTTGTAACGGTTGCAGTATGCCCAGCCTGCCGCGGCAGGGAGCCCTTCATCCGGAATTAGAAGACCCCATGTGATATCTCCGTCATTAATCTGGATACCGAGGTCGGTATAATCTTCAGTATCGCCCCACCAGCCCTGAATATGGAAGTGAGTGTAGCCGAGACCATAGATGTTTCCAATGTCTCCGTTTGCAGCAAGACTCATAACGTCTTTTTCATCTGCGGTAGGAACCCATGGTGTAGTTTTCGCGGCTACACCGTCAGGATCGCTTGTAAGGTATGCACCGTCGATGCAAAGAGCACCGTTGGCGTTGGAAACAACACCAAACAGCGTAACCATCAGAGCCATGGTGACAATAGCAACTAATACTTTTTTCATGTTCTTATCCTCCTAAAATGTGCTTCGACAATAGAATTGCCGATAGTTATCATTATTTTACATTAATTTTTAAATGAGCGCAACATTTTTTTTCGTGAACGAGGAACCGGGACGTCCAGAGTTCAGGGTTAAGGGTTCAGAGTTAAGAGTTAAGAGTTCAGGGTTAAGAGTTCAGAGTTAAGAGTTAAGAGCTCAGAGTTCAGGGTTAAGAGTTCAGAGTTAAGAGTTAAGAGTTCAGAGTTCAGAGTTAAGGGTTCAGAGTTAAGAGTTCAGAGGCGAAGCGGCCTCATTGTTCATTTAGACGGCCGCAGCTCTGTCTTTTTTCAATTGCGGCCGTATCGGTGAGGAAGGTCGCACGGCCGCATTCCGCCTTTTTCGCATTTGCGGCCGTATATATGAGCAATTCGCACGGCCGCAGCTCTGTCTTTTCCCA
>JAFWQX010000015.1 GCA_017508875.1 Clostridia bacterium
GCTAAGAATTTTGTTTGACCGAAATGCGAATTAATGAAGGGAACGCATGAGACCCAAAATTCGTGCCATCACTCGGTTCGCCTCTGAACTCTGAACTCTTAACTTGCTATCGTGCCATCACTCGGTTCGCCTCTGAACTCTGAACTCATAACTCTTAACTCTGAACTCATAACTCTTAACTCTGAACTCTTAACTCTTAACCCTTAACTCTTAACTCTTAACTCCTCAAGAATCTCCTTCACCACTTCGCGCTCGTCGAAATGGATCGTCCGGTCCTTAAGGATCTGGTAAGTCTCATGGCCCTTGCCCGCCAGCACGATCACGTCACCGGGCTGCGCATGCGTTATTGCCCAGCGAATCGCTTCTTTGCGGTCAACGATGCAGATATACGGCGCGCCGGTCGGTTTGATCCCCGCCTCGAGATCGGCAACGATCGACGCCGGATCCTCGCTCCTTGGATTGTCCGACGTAATTATCGAAAAGTCCGCATATTTTCCGGCGGTCTCGCCCATTAGCGCCCTCGGCCTGTTTCGGTCGCCGCCGCAGCCGAACAGGAAAACGGTGCGCTTCGCAAACTCTTTGACCGTGGTCAATATATTTATAAAGCTGTCGGGATTGTGCGCGTAGTCGATAATTATCGTAAAATCGCGGCCGGTGGGCACGACTTCCGCTTTTCCGGCGACGGCGACAATGCCGAGACCCGCGACACAGGCTTCGGGTTCAATGCCTAAGATACGCATCGCGCCGTACGCTCCGAGGGAGTTGTAAACTGTAAAACGGCCGGGGATCGGAACGGTCACGTGAACAGTGCGCTCCGGAAGTTCATTGCCGAGCGCAAACAGACCGCGCTCATGAAGATCATATTCGACGCTGTCCTGGTGGGTAACGACGTTGTCAGCGCGGAAATTGCAGTTTTCGCTCATCCCGAACGTGTAGACGCGCTCTTTTACCGACGCCTTCGCACGATCGATCATAAACTGAGACCAGTCGTTGTCCGCGTTGATCACAGCATTCTCGGAAAGCCCGAAAAGCTTCGCTTTAGCCGCGGCGTAATCGTCCATATCGGCATGCTCCGTCGGTCCAATGTGGTCGCGCGAAAGATTCGTAAACAGACCCACTTTGAATTCGCAGCATCCGACGCGGTCAAGATTAAGGCCCTGCGACGAAACTTCCATCACGCAGTCGCCAATGCCGGCGTCAACCATTCTTTTAAGCAGCGGCTGGATCACGTTTGCTTCGGGCGTCGTGCGCTCGGTCTCAACGCGCTCGCTTCCGATATAATTGCATATCGTACCGATCAGCCCCGACTCGCGTCCGGCGGCGGTCAATATCGATCGCATCATATAGCTCGTCGTCGTTTTTCCCTTCGTGCCGGTAATACCGATCAGGTTCATTTTCCCCGACGGATGGCCGCAAAGCACGTCTGAGATCTCCGCGATCGCATGTCTTATATTTTTCACCACGATCACCGGGATAAGCTTACCGGCCCATAAAATATTGTCTTCCTGCACGAAGCCGCGCTCCCACATAAGCACTTTGGCACGCAGATGCGTAAAATCATCGGTCAAAAGCGCACTGGCGCCCCGCTCAAGGGCTTTCTCGGCATAATCGTGGCCGTCAAGCACATATCCCTTCACACACGCAAAAATGCTGCCTGCGCGGCAACTGCGGCTGTCAATCTCGATGTTCTTTATATCAACGTTCTGCGGCGCATCTCCCGGAATACGGGCATCACAAAGCCTCCCGACAAGTTCTGAAATAATCACAGCTCACACATCTCCCTTAACTCTAAACTCTGAACTCATAACTCTGAACTCTTAACTCTTAACTCTTAACTCATAACTCATAACTCTTAACTCTAAACTCTGAACTCTTAACTCAATGCACTGTCATCATCCCAGCGTCTCTGTCTCATTGTTCTCCACCGTCAGTTCCACGACGCTGCCCAATTCGACCTGGGTCCCGGGCGTAACGTTTTGTCCTATAACCGTACCTATATTCTCAGCGTGCATATTCAGGCCCATCTGCGTAAGCGTCTTGAACGCATCCGCCAGCGAATACCCGGAAAGATCCGGCATCCTGACCGTCTTATGCACAGTCTCCTTATCCACGTAGAGCATCACCTTCGAGCCGTCCGCGATATAAGCACCCATCTCAGGCACCTGCACCGCGACCTTCACCGCGGACAGATCCGCGTCCTTCGGAAGATCCGGAACTTCGTACACGAGGCCGTAATGCTTAAGCTCCCTTGCCGCCTCTTCGATCGACATATCCAGCACCTGAGGCACGTACGATTTTACCATCATCGCCTTCTTATCGAGCTCGCTGTACCGCCTCGGCACGCCCATATATTCGAGCGTTTTCTCGATGATCTCGCCCACAGTAGGAGCCGCCTGGCGTCCGCCTGACGCGCCGTCCTCCACGTCCGGGTGGTCAAGCATTACGAGCACCACTATCTCCGGGTCGTCTGCGGGAGCAATACCGATAAACGACGCTATATATCTGCCCGTTGACAACGTCTGCAGCGTTTCGGACGTACCGGTCTTTCCGGCCACGCGATACCCTGAAACGTACGCGTTGCTTCCCGTTCCGCTAGCGACAACGTCTTCGAGGATCTTCATCATTTCCTCGGAGGTTTCTTTCGAAACGACCTGCCTGAGTGCGGTGGGTTCGTACACTTTAGCCGTAACGCCGTCCTGGTCAAGCAGTTCGCGCACGATCCTCGGCTTATAAAGCGTCCCGCCGTTGGCAAGGGCGCAGTATGCCGTTGCCATCTGTATGGGCGTGATCTGGAAGCGCTGTCCGAACGACATGACGGCGAGGTCAATGTCAGACGGGTCTTTGTGCATTATGCTCATCGCTTCGCCGGAGATCTCGATACCGGTGCGGTCGAAGAAGCCGTACGCTTCGATGTATGACATGTAAGTGCTGATGCCGATGTCCAGCGCGAGGCGTGCGAGAATCGGGTTGCAGGAATTTTTGATCGCGTCGGCGAACGTTTCGTTGCCATGGTCGCCGTTCTTCTTCCAGCAGTTTATCTCCCAGCCGCGCAGGATCAGGGGCGAATCAGTGACTATGGTGTTCGGGCTGACGTAATTTTCTTCAAGTCCGACGGATGCCGTTATCGTTTTGAAAGTCGAACCGGGCTCGTATGTATCTGTAAGCGCTTTATTGCGCCATACGGTCGTACTGAGTATCTGGACGTCCTTCGAGGCATTGCCGATCCATTCGGGATCGTCTATCCAGTCCGGTTTCGCGTACGGATCGTTCAGATCGAAGTCAGGGTAGGAAGCCATCGCCAATACGTCCGCGTTTTTAGCGTTCATTACGATCGCAGCCGCACCTTCGATAACGTTATATTTCTCGATAGCGTTACGCAGCGCGTTCTGTGCGATCGACTGTATCGTCGCATCGAGCGTAAGCACGGGATTCAGGCCCTTTACGGCTTCAACGCGCCTCACGGAATCGTAAGGAAGTTCGTTGCCCTTCGCGTCAACGCTCGTCATAATGCGGCCGTTGGTGCCTGTAAGTTCGTCGTTGAGCGCTACTTCCACGCCGCAGACGAGGCCCTGGTCGTCGTTTCCGGTGAATCCGATCACGTGGGATGCGAGGTTCCCGAGCGGGTAAATTCGTTTTGAATCTTCGTCAACGTACACGCCCTTAATATGATTCTCGTTACGCCACGCCTTTACCTTATCGCCGAGCTCGGTATCGATCTTGCGCGCGATCAATTTGTATCTGCCGCTGCCCGAGACCTGTTCGAAGACCCAGTCTTCATCCAGCGAGAGCGTTTTCGCGAGCCCTTCCGCGACGATCTTGCGGTACTTGTCCTTCGCCGCCGCTTCGCTGTAAACGTCATCCTTCCCGGCAACGTAGTTTTTAACGTAATTGACAGCCGCGTTCTCGATGATCATAGGATCGACGGTGACAATATTTGCCGCGACGCTTACCGCGAGTTCGATCCCGTTCGTATCGTATATCGTGCCGCGCCCCGCGGGGATCGTTCTCCACGCGTTCTGCTGCGCGTTTGCACGCTGTTTGTAATAATCGCCCTTGATGACCTGAAGGATCACGAAATTTGCGGCTATGACGATCATGACCAATAAAAAAAGCACGCGGGTGATGCGATTCCACCCGTGCGCATAGTATCTTTCTCTTTCAACGCTTTCGTAGCCTGCGACCTTCGAAAAAAAGGTTTTCTTTTTACGCTGCGCCCCGGAACTGCTGTTCTTCCCGGCGCCCTCGCTGCCCGCGCTGTTTTTATTTCCCGAACGCAGCCTGCCTGCGTTTTTGTCTGTATCTGCCATTGTCGGTCCGTTCCGGCAAAAAGCCAAAATCTAAACGCTCTTTGCGCATAAGTATTGTCCGCCGCCTGAGCCCTATCCGTAGATCAGCCCGTGATTCCCAGGAACAGCAGTACCGCGTCCCACATCTGGCGGTACCAGGTCTTTTCGGTAGTTGACCTCGTGAGTTCCACGTTTGCGAGCTCGGTCTGGTCGATGCGTTCGACGTCAACGTATTTCACCTGATATTGCTGCGGTTTCTGCATACCGAGGCGCGTTTCTGCGGCTTCGGCCAGTTCGGTCAGGGACATGGAGCGGTCAAGTTCTACCTGTCTGCGCTGTACTTCCGCGTTCACGGTATCCAGCTTTTTCTGCAGCGCCTGGTTGCGGTAGTTGATCTCAGTGATCGAAGCAAAACGGACGCCGATAATGAGTCCGAGTATGAGCAGGATGCTGACTTTGAAAAGTATGCGGTTCTTCGTCTTGCGGCGCGCCTTCTTCTGTTTGATCTCGTGAAGGACGACGTTCCCCGTCTTAACCTCATGCTCGTAAACGTATATCTCATCCGCGCTGGGCTCGTCATATGCGGGCTCGGGCACCTCTTCGGGCTCGATAGCGGGAGCGGCGCTGCCTTCAAAGCTGTAGCCGTACGTCCCGTTCGCATCGCTGCCGTAGCTGCCGTATCCGACGGAATAATCTTCATCTTCTGTAATTTTGTACGCGTTAGAATCGTCGTTTATCATTCGTATCACCGGCCTTTACTCTGCCTCACCGGTCCGCTCGAAGGCCCTCACCTTCGCGCTGTGTGCTCTGTTGTTCTCCGCGATCTCCGCTTCGCTTCCCGTTACGGGGTGCGGCGTGATCACGCGCCCTAAAGGCTTTTTCCCGCATACGCAGACCGGAAAGTCCGGCGGGCACGTGCACGGGTCCTGTGCCTCTTTGAATTTATTTTTCACGATCCTGTCTTCAAGAGAGTGGAAAGTGATTATCACAAGTCTTCCGCCGCCGTTCAGGAGCCCGATCGCGCTGTCAAGGACTTTTCTGAGTTCTTCGAGCTCGTCGTTGACCTCGATCCGTATCGCCTGGAACGTGCGTTTGGCGGGGTGTCCCTCGCCTTTCAGGTAGCTTCCTGGAACTGCCGAGCGGACAATATCCGAAAGCTGCATTGTCGTCCGTACCGCCTCATGCGTGCGCGCGCGTACGATTGCCGCGGCGATCTTCGCCGCATATCTTTCTTCGCCGTAGGTGCGAAGTATGGCGGTCAGTTCCCCCTGAGAATATCCGTTGACAACGTCGTATGCGCTTTTCCCGCTGCTCTGATCCATCCTCATATCGAGCGGTGAATCGAATCTGTAGCTGAATCCGCGCTCCGGTTCGTCGAGCTGGTGGGACGATACTCCGAGATCCAGCAAAATGCCGTCCGGCCTGCGCCCCTCGCAGAATTCTCCGATCCCGGAAAACGTTCCGTGTTTAAGTTCGAACCGTGCCTTCGTATCTACGCCAGAAAGCCTCGCGTACGCCGCCCTGAGCGCTTCTTCATCGCGATCGATGCCGAGAAGCATTCCTCCGTCGCCCAAAAGCCTAAGTATCTCCGACGCGTGTCCCGCGCCTCCGACGGTGCCGTCAACATAAAACCCGCCAGGTTTTATATTCAGCAGCCCGATGCATTCGCTTAGCAGTACAGGCGTGTGAGAAAAATCCGACGGGTCGATATTCTTTCCGGTCTGCCGGGCCGTTTCGGTCTGCATACCTTCCACGAACGTCCTCCCGTCAATAAGTCATCAGTTTGCGCGCTTCCTGTACCATTTCCGCAGACAGCAGCTGATTGTTCTGATACGTCTCGCTGTCCCAGATCTCGATATGGTCGCCTACGCCCATAATATGTACGTCTTTTTCGATCTTGGCGAATTTTCTCAGCACGTTCGGCAGCAGAACTCTGCCCGCGCTGTCCAGCTCGCCGTCAAAGGAGTTTCCGAGCAAATACCTGCCCAGGGCCAGATACTCTTCGCTGCTCTTCTTCATACTCATGAGCTGCGTCAGCATCTCGTTGTAGTTCTCTTCCGGATATATGGCAACGTAGGAGTCAAATCCTATCATAAGATGGAATTTCTCTCCTAACTCGTTCCTTAATTTGCTCGGAAGCACGACGCGCGATTTCGCGTCAACGACTCCCTCAAATCCTCCGGTAAGCACTTCTGCCCGCTCCTTTTTAGGGAAGTTCAGCCTTGCGTGCGGTCAATTTCGCAGGCAAAGCTTCTTTTGTACATCAATGTTTCATCATCGGTACCTTGTGTTTTTTCTCTGGTACTTCTGTCCGGCTTTTTTTCCGGCTTTGTCTTTTGTAAGTTCTTTAAGTCTTTCGTACTTCTGCCGTATTGCGGCTTTATCTTTTGTAAGGATGAGATCGCGCCGTTTTATGTCCGATTATATGACACTCGATGACACTTTCTCCATCTGCGCAACATTATATAACACTCCATGACACACTGTCAACACTTTGGAGAAAAATTTTTTACTTTTTTTCAAATAATTCTGATCAGAGCTTCTCAAGGCACTGTTCGGGCAAAAAAAAGCCCCGGCCGCCGTATTCACGTTCAGCCGGAGCGTAAGACACTTAAATAATTTAAATCATCTAAACAGACTCAGTTAAGATTTATCCTGCTCTTAAGAAAACCGCCAGATACGCTGCCTATCCCGAGCAGCTCTCCCGCATCTGAATACACGCAGATATCGCCCCCGCGGGACAGATCTGCACCATCCGCCTTAACGGGACGCCCGAAGCGGTAATCTTCCGTTTCGGATAGGCTAAGTTCAAGCTTAGGATATCCGTCTAAGATCACATCGCAAGGCAGCACGAATTCTGACAATGCACCGCTTGATAATGTTTGAATCGTTGCGGCATTTTCGGCGTATAGCGGGCCGTACGCGGTACGGACAAGAGAAGACATTGCCCCCGGAAAACCCAGCGCGGCGGCAATATCCCTGCACAGCGTCCTTATGTACGTCCCTCTCCCGCACTCGACCGTGAGCGTCGCCTCGGGGCCGCCGGGGCCGTCAACAAAATCATTGACCTCTATTGAATAAATATTGACCTTCCGCGCCTGCAGATCCGCCGTCTCGCCTTTTCGCGCGAGCTTGTACGCCGGTACGCCGCCTATCTTCAGCGCCGAATACGCGGGAGGAGCCTGAAGGATCTCCCCTTCAAAACCCTTTGCCGCCGCCTTTATTTCATCTATCGTAAGACCGGATAGCCTTTTACGTTCGCCGTCTTTAAGCGTTTCGGTAACGGTCCCCCACACGTCGAGCGTGTCGTAAGCTGCGCCGAACCGGAGCGTCGCGCGGTACGTTTTATGAAGGCCCAGAAACACGTCGGAAAGGCGCGTGGCCTTCCCCAGCAGCACCGGAAGCACGCCGGTGGCCTCGGGGTCAAGCGTTCCCCCGTGCCCGCATTTGCGCTCGCCTGAGATCCGCCTCACCGCCGCCGCAGCGCTGAAGGAAGTCATTCCTGCCGGTTTAAAAAGGTTTACGATCCCGTTCATCTATCTGAGGCGCTCCTTTACGGCGTCAATAAGCTCCGCCATTTTGCGCGAAAATGCTTCATCATCCCTCGCGGCGAAACCGCAGCCTGCTGCGCAGACGTGTCCCCCTCCGCCGAATACGGTTGCGACGTCGGCAACGCTGCAGTGGTCGTCCGACCTGAGGCTCACGCGGTATTTACCGGGGACCTTATCCGGCTTTACGAAAATACCCACGTGTACGCCCTGTATGGATCTTAAAATGTTCGCGATCCCTTCAGCATCGCTGTCTCCCGCTCCGGCTTCGTCGAAATCCGTCTGTGTGAGCGCGACCGACGCGACGCCGTCCGCCGGAAATTCGAGTTTGTTGTAAACGGTCTTCATAAGGCGCGTATACGCCATTGATTTCACTTCAAAAACGTGGTGATAGACGAAAGACATATTGCCCGCAAGCTCAAGCATACGTCCGGCGATACGGTGCGTCTGTGCGGTCACGTTTGAAAACGCAAAGCAGCCCGTGTCCGTCACGAGCGCGGTGTAGATGCATGAAGCGACGGATTTTTTTACGTCTTCGTTCAATGTTCCCGGCCTGCCCGCTTCGCAATCGAAACCCATACGCGCAAGGAGCAGCCACACGCCCTCAGCCGTTGCCGCCCACGCCGGGTCAAGCAGCGTGTTCTCGGTAAAGTCGCCGCCCGCCGCGTGATGGTCGATCCGCGCCTGAATTTTCGCCGCACGGAAAACCTTCTCCCTTGTCCCGAGCCGGTCAGGCGTGCTGGTGTCAACGGCGATCGCGAGGTCGTATTTTGTGCCGTCCGCGGCATTTTTCTCTTCGTCGAATAATACGTAGTCAATGCCCGCGATCCTCGTAAGGAACGAGAGCTTTTCCTCCACCGGCTCCTGAATAAGCACCGTCACGTCGTGCCCCAAAGCCTTAAGAAACGTCCCGAGCGCCCCGCACGAGCCCAGCGCGTCACCGTCCGCGTAAATGTGCGGAAGCAGCGCTATCTTCTCTGCATTGTCAATGATTTGTATAAAGCGGTCAAAGTTTTCTGAAAGCATCGGTCCGTATCCTCCGGGCGCAATATAATGTACCGGCATCTGAAGCGATCTGCGCTGCTGCTTGTGTTCGGGGCAATGCATATGTCTTCCTGCCGCTGATGATTATACAATAAGGCGGGCAGTGTGTCAAAACCAGTGCTCAAAAACGGTTGTGAACAGTATCCGCTGGCAAATCAAATGCCGCCTGATCCTTAGTCGATAAAACGGCCTTTTAAGACGACTTGCCTTCAGGAGGTTAAGCTATACCACCCTGCCCCTGAAAAATCGGTTACAGACGATTTTTACCCCCGAAAATGCGGGGTTTGATCGACGAAAAATCGTCGCCATATCTAAGTGCAGGAGCATGTTGATTGGCGCGGTCTTATTGTCCCCTCCCTGCCCTTTCCGATTTATCGCAAGGCGCGCATTTGTGGTACGAACGGCCTTGCCGCCCGCCCCAAATGCGGATGCGAGCTAAGCCCGCGCCCCTATATTTTTCTCAGCAGACCGGCTCTGCGAAGGGGAAGTAACTGAAAAAGAAAACAGCCCCGGGACGTTGATCTCGAGGCTGTTCGATGGTGCGGATAGCAGGACCCCCACCTGTATGAGAGAACTCTCACACGGACCTGATGGTAGCGTGACCTTGGTGAAAATTGCCTATCATCAGAATCTAAGAAACTTGCTAATCTATAATTTCAACTGTTAAAACCACTTTGCTCAACGGCTTAAACGAGATAGAAACAGAGTCTCCAACTTGAATATAATTCATAACGGATCTGGGCAAATAGTATTTTTCGTTATCAATATAAATTTCCAGACACGCTGTGTATCCCCAGAATCCCTCATATGCAACCGGGGTAAACAGCGACACCGTAATATTATTTATTAACCCTTTTACGTATTCTTCATCAGTTTTTTTATCTCTTATAATAGAAGTGAAGACTTTCAAATTGTATATTAAAAATGCGGTACATATGATAAATATCATGATTCCCCAGATAGTCATGAATACAGATTTTAAAACTGCAAAGGCTAAAACAATCCATAGAACAAAAAATAAAGGCATCCCCATGTACATTATACAGGGGGTCAGATATTTCTTGTATAAAAAGCAAAAACGCCTTTTTGTTCCTGGTGATGTATTAATGCTCATATTTGTTGGATCTCAACTATGATATTAC
>JAFWQX010000121.1 GCA_017508875.1 Clostridia bacterium
CGGCCGCAAGGCGTATCATGGCGGCAATTTCTCAAACATTTTAAAGTCTGTTTTCTGCGGCGCTGTCTTTTACTTCGCGGTCGGTCAACTTTGGCACACAAATCGGCTTTTTCGGGTTTTGTGTGCCAGCCGGGCGCTGTCTCGTTGTCCGAGTTGTTCATTTTTACGGCTACTTTTTCTGAAAGTCACTCAAAAGCGCTGCCTATGTATGATTTTGAGTGACACCTTTAAGGGAAAATGTTAGTGCTTGAGGGATCTGCGGCACCGATCGGCTTGAATTTTGCCACAGATTGTTATATTGTGCATGATAATAGCAAACAATTAAAATCAGAGCCGGGTGATTCTCTGTTTTGGCATAATTGATGAGCACACAGATGAAGGAGACAGCGCCCGAGTCACTCAAAAAAGTGAAAAAAGTATTATTTGAGTGACTCAACGAACAATAATCGTGTTTAATTTAAAAGGCGGGGGCGCAAAGGTTTTACTCTCGAGGCGAAGGAGAAAATACCAGCCCGGCGCCGCTTCCCAGCGGGATATTGGCGCAAAACACCGCCTGAATCCCAGTTTTTAATTTTCAGGCGGTGTTTTCAGAGTGAGGGCGCCGCTTCCCGGCGGAAAATGGGCGCAAAACACCGCCTGAATTTCAGTTTTTAATTTTCAGGCGGTGTTTTCAGAGTGAGGGCGCCGCTTCTCGGCGGAAAATGGGCGCAAAACACCGCCTGAATTTCAGTTTTTAATTTTCAGGCGGTGTTTTCAGAGTGACACAAATTGCCCAAATTGAAGAACGTGCCACTCCTCCCAAATTTCACGGAAACAGGAAAAGAGCCTTTCGGACTTTTCGCCGCTTTTTCCCCTTTTCAGAACAGTATTTGCCATATTTTTAACCATCGCAAAAAACCGCTTCGCACAAAACAGCCCCCGCCGTCATTTTACTAACAAGCGGGGGCAGATCAAAGTTTAAGCTTAACGCTTCTCACGTATTACTTCTTTTTCTTCTTTGCCGCAGCCACGATACCGATAACGGCTCCGACGATCACTACGGCGCCGCCGATGATGCAGGCCAGTGCCCAGCCGGGTAAACCGGACTTAACGTCGTTGTCCTTCGGTTCGGTATTATCCTTACCGGGATCCGCTGTAGCAGCTTCGGTTACGACGGGCGCGTCTGTTGGTTTCGGAGCATCGGTGACGACAGGCGCATCGGTAACGGCAGGTGCGTCGGTAGCGGTCGGAGCTTCGGTTACGACAGGCACTTCGGTCACTTTTTCAGGGAATGCTTTCGTGAAATCGCCGTCAAACGCGAGCGCAGCTTCTTCAGTTCCGAAGAAAGCGATCCAGTCGATATCCATTTCAACGTCATTAGCAGGCGTGCCGTTCAAAACGTCAAATCTGAATCCGAGCCATGCGTCACCGTCGAGCGCGTTGTTTTTAAACTGGGCAACAACAGTAGGATCGGCAACGACAGTCTGCCAGTCGGGATTTTTCCAGTCATATTTTATCGCTGTAGAATATCCTCCGGTCGCACCCGATACGGAAGAGGTATACATGAACATCTCTCCGGCTCCGGCTTTATCTTCGATATTGGCAAGTTTAAGTCTGATCGCAACATAAGGATAATCTTTGCAGAGAATCTCATCGTCAACGTCGAAGAAATTGTAGAAATTCAGGTCGTATTTGCAGTCGAAAGCGCCTTCGACCACCAGCACGTGTAATGTTCCGTCCTCATTCTGTTCGAATTCAACCTGATCGCCTGCGGGAACGTCGCTCAGATCAAAATCTGCCATCTTGAAGTACGTTTCGAAAGGCAGCGGATCATCGCATCCGAGGTCGTTCTTAGGACCTTCCAGCTTAGGCAGTTCTCCGTAGCGGTTCCCCTCTGGCTCTGTAACGTAGTCAACGTACATACGGAGCGAAAGTTTTTTTACGTATTCACCGTCTCTCAGAACAGCCTGTCCCGGATATGTTTCCTGCGCGGACCATACGCCTACGCCGGAGCCTTTTTCATCGACAGCGTCAGAAAGCTGCAAATAGTAGGTGCCTGCTGCAAGCGGAGTCTCAAATTCAAAACCGATAACGGAATTATCCTCAAAATCCTCAAATGCGGTAGGGCCTGCTACCGGAGCAGCTGCGATAGTAGTTTCATAATCCTTATCCCAGGTCCAGAGAGTAACGGTAAGGCTTCCTACGTCGTCAGACCAGCTGGGGCAGACAAACGCAACGCGCGTTGTCTCACCGACGGTCGTGAAAACAGATCCTATCGTTGAGAAAGACTGGTTAAGCATCTGAAGTGCTGAACCGGTATCTTCAGGATTGAAGTTACCAACAAGATTTTCCTGATCTTCTGCAAATGAAACGGTAACCATACTCGCGGCCATCATCATTACAAGAAGAAAAGCCAATAGTTTTTTCATATTAATTCCTCCCGGAGTATTTTTTATTATTTTACGCTTATAAAACTGCCGAGTCAAGATTTTTTTGTCATTATGAGATATGCAAAAAAGAGGCGGATAAGGGCTGCCGTATGGCCGTTCATCTTGAACCTGTATGAGAGAACTCTCACACGGACCTGGCCATACTACGAAGATGAGAGTATAGCCTTCAGAACCGGGCTGAACCGAGAACGCTCCGTGCCCTGCCGCTGCAATCAATTAACGGCGCCTTTGCATTGATAACATCGTCCCGTTGGCGGCGAGTATTGCCGAAAAATCAGCCAATTCCTGCTCCGACGGTATAAAAGAATCGTCCGAAGTCACTTCCCTGCCCAGCGCGGCCTGCTTCGATCCGCCGAACGGATGGTAAGGCAGAAGTTCGACATACCGGCAGTTATTGAGCCTTGCAAAAAGTGAAGAAATGCCCTCGGCACGCGCAGCGTCAATATTGACCCCGCTCACCATTATGCACCGGAGGACCGACGGGATCCCGAGGCTGTCGCAGGCAATAAGATTGCGGACGTCGAGCCGGTCCGCCGCTCCGGTCCATTCGCGCAGCCGCCCGTCAACGGCGTCTTTATAGTCCCACAGCAGCAGATCCACGCACTGCGCAAGAGAAGGTATGAGCGAAGGATCGAAAAAACCCGAAGTCTCCACGGCGGTATTGACGCCGGCGGCCTTGCATTTACGCAAAAGTTCGAGCGCCTCTCCCCCCTGCATCAGCGGCTCGCCTCCGGACAACGTCACGCCGCCCTCCGCGCCGTAAAAAGCATTGTCCTTTAAAACCTCTGAAAGCACCTCGTCCGCTGTCATTTCACGCATCGCCGCCTCGAGCGCGTTTGCAGGACAGGCGGAAACGCATGAGCCGCAGCCGATGCAGCCGCTTCGTTCAAACACGTGAAGGCCTTCAGGACCGATCGCGTGGCAGCCATTTGGGCAGGCTGAGACGCACGCACCGCAGCCTATACACCTTACGGAGTGGTACATTATCTCCTGCCCGGGACGCTGAGTCTCGGGGTTATGGCACCACCTGCAGCGCAGCGGGCAGCCCTTGAAAAACACAGTCGTCCTTATCCCCGGACCGTCGTGCATGCAAAAACGCTGGATCTCCGTTATCCGCATTGACCGCAGCCTCCGAAAGTCTTGTCGCCGCCCTCGGCCTGTCCGATGACCATATCCTGCCACTCTTTATTAAGCGTTACGAATCTGGCGTTCCAGCCGGAGACGCGCACTGAAAGCGTCTGGTGTTCTTCCGGGTGTTCCTGTGCATCGTGCAGGATCGCGGCATCTACCACGTCTATCTGCATGAAAAATCCGCCCAGCGAAACGAACCCGCGCATAAGCCCGATAAGAGCGTTAAGCCCGTCCTCGCCGCTCACGCACGAAGGCATGAGCCGGATGTCCAGCGCGGCGCCGGTCACGGTGCGTTTAAGGGGGCACTTACAATAAGAGCGGACAATAGCCGTTGCCCCCTGCGTGTCGGTACCGGGCGTCGGCGAGCAGTTCGCGGCCAATACCTCCCCCTTCTTCCGTCCGTGCGGTGCGGCCAATCTATGCGGAGCCCATTCGAGCTGGCGTCCGAACGTACTGACTCCCGCGGGGAACCTGTACCCATAGCCCTTATTCTGAGCGTCGCAGGCATCGGCGAAGCTTGTAAGGATCCGGGCGGCTATGGCATCGACCTCGTCGTTGTCCGCGCCGTAATACGTATATTTGTTCAGCATATACCGGCGAAGAGGTTCGCTGTCTTCCCAGTTTGACCGCAAGATCGCCAAAAACTCATCCAGCCTTACCAATTTATCGTCATACACCGCTTTTTTCAATGCGTAAAGGCTGTTCACCGTATCCGCCAGACCGCCGATGTGAGGCGAGCGTATCCGGTATTCCGGGCCTCCCTCCAGATACGAAAGCCCGCGCTCGACACAGCCGCGCTCGAACAGCGACACCGCAGTACACGGAAAAACAGGGTTCCATCCAAGAAATTCGCCGTCAGTGCCGAACCGGTACGCCGCATTAAAGCCGCCGCACAAAAGCTCAACGTACGCCGCGAGATCGCTCTCATATGCGCTGATCAGCGACTCAAAGTCAGGAAAACGTGTTCCGGCGCCTTCAATATCATAATTATTCAGCGTGGTTTGCTGCAGGATGGCAAGAGAATCGAAAGGCAGATACGAAAAATCCGTTGTCCCGGGCACCTGGACCTCCCAGCAGCCGTCGTTCGCAAACTCCCTCGCATCTTTAAGAGGATAGCCGTAGCCGGTGAGAGTCTCTATAATAAGATCCTCATTGTACACCGCTACCGTACCGCCGCCCAGACGCGTCACTTCCGCCGTGCGTTTAAGCAGTTTTTCGGGAGAATTTGCGCTCAGGCGCACCGTCGTTGGAAAGTCGCTGATGCCGAGTTCTTCAATAACGTCCAGCACCAGATATGTAACGTCGTTCGTTACTTCCCGCCCTTCTGCGTCGATACCGCCGATAACCAGATTCTGGTAATGCTGCGCGTCACCGGAGCCGTAATCACCTCCGCAGATCCATTCGCAGCCTTTTATAAAGAAATGGGCCAATATCTCCCGGGCTTCTCCGTACGTGACTGCACCTGTGCTCAGATCCGCTTCCAGATACTTACCTAACATCCGGTCTATCCGCCCTATTCCCGGCCAGTTTCCGCACAGCCTTAAAAACGCGAACTCCGCCCAGATGCTCTGGACCGCCTCGTAAAAACTGCGCGCCGGTCTGTACGGCACGTGACGAAGATTATTAAGATTCGCAGCAAAACATTGATCCTTCGCGGAAGCTTCCTCCAGAGCATTGACGTACCGCTCCAGCCAAATTTCAAAGCTGTCCAGCGTGTTTACTGCGCTCCGGGCGAAAGGCTCTTTTTCGGTGCCTTTATATCTTTCAAGCGACTCCTCCGCCTCCGCACGAAGGCCGCCTAAACCCATGGTCAATATCCGGTCGAAATCCGCAGTCAGATGGCTGAGGCTGGGCAATATTGTCTGCCCTTTATATGTGGCGGGGACAACGTGTCTTATCGCCGCGCCAAGTGTGGCGGCGCCGCTGAGTTTTTCCCCTTCGCATATGCGCACCGGGGCTTTCTCGGCAATGCGTCTCACCGCCAGGTCGTATTTTTCATAAGGTGAAAGTGATTCAAAACCGGGCTCGTCATCCAGCACGATCGCGTCTGTTTTTCGGGTATCCAGCCCGTATTTATGTCCGAGGGATTCATACGCGAATCTGCGCGTCTCTTCCGACAGTCTCACCGGGCGGCTGAACCCCTTGGGGGTGTAAAAAGAGTAAGCGGAGCCTTCACGTTCATCTATATAATTTAAGTCCTCGTTTAATTCCGGATTCATACCGGGCATGTATATCACTTTCCCCTTGCGACATATCGTTCCGACAGGTCCTGCGTCGCATTTAAATTAACAGTTAAAGTATATACTTATCCGGCCTTTTTTTCAATGAAGAGAAATCTTTTATTTTTGTACAATACTATCAGTATCCGCGGAACAAATGGTTTCAACAATCTCCCCGTGATCAAATAATATTGCGTTATAAACTGTGAATATAGGTTTTACGGTGTCTTCAGTCTGCGCTTCTTCCTCATCTTCTTTATTTTCTGGTGCTAAAGATTTCCATCCTCCATATTTCAAAATTATATCATCGTCTAAACTATCATCAATCGCAAAACAAATCATTAAAATATTCCCGTCCGGTGTTTTCCAACAATAAAGAACGGGATACAGTGCATTTTACCATGTAAAATACTGACCGTGACCGATTATTGATACCACTTGATTATACGTCATCCCGTGCTCGATCTTTCTGGCATCTTCAATATCCACAATAGGATAATCTTTGGCCAACTCCTCATAAAGGGAATCAGAACTATTTTTGCTTTTATTTCCAAAAGAGCACGATTCAAACAATGCCGAGGTTATAACCAAACATAAAATAGATATCAAAAGCAGTTTTTTCATTTCTCATTCCACCGTCTTATCCAAAAAAACCACCAATCTTAATGTGGCCAGATCTACAAGAGCATATTCTCCGCGTTCTTCGGAAAAAATAACTCTAACGTTTGCAACTACTGCAGGGAAACCTTCTTTTAATAATGTCAAAATTATGGTGTCAATTTGGATTTCTTTCTCTTTATTAATATAACTGTCACCTAAGAATTCATTAACTTTCGAAAAAATAGCCTCCTTTATGTCACTTATGTCTATTTCATCGATCGCATTTACATCTATCATATCAATCAATTCAGCGCGATAGCTAACAATTGATCCGCTTTTAGAAACAATTATATTCGCTCTGTCTGTCGTCTTAATCGATCCTTTATATTTTGTGAATTCAAACTCATAATAATTATCTTCTTCTTCAACGAAAACAGAATAATGGTTTAAATCAACAACAGAGCGAAAAAACAAAGTTGCAATTTCCTCGCACTCTTTTTTACTTAATACTATGTCATTCTGTGATTGATTTATGGCATTATTGTCATACCAATAAACGATCTTTCCATATGGATCCACTCCAAACTCAACATCACTGTCTACCCCATATATAAAGGTAGGCAAATAATTGTAGGCAAAATATACGGTTTTTTTGTATCTGCCCAAAATGTATTTGCCGTTAAAGGTAACCTCCTTTTCTGAATCTATTCCAACATTTTGAAAAGTCTCGGTATCTTTAAAATCATAGTTCTCGTTATAATTACACAAAGACAGATTGTCCGATGATGCCTCAATGAAAATGCTGTAACTTTTATCCGTTTCTGACAAATACCCTTCATCAGTTTGCTGTGAAGTAGCGATAATACTGGATGTTGAGTAGCCGCAACTTGAAAGTGCTAATACAATTGTTATAGCGAATGCTATGAATAGATATTTCTTCATGTTATACCTGTCCTTTCTAATTCCATCACGGAACAAGGAATTGTGTCGAATCGCCGCAGATCACTAC
>JAFWQX010000122.1 GCA_017508875.1 Clostridia bacterium
CTTATACGCCATATCCATTATGTTATACCGGTAAACGTTGGTGAAAATCTCCGCTTCCGGCGTGCCTTCGAACGTGATATCCGGGGCGTCGAATCCTTCGATCTCCCGTACGGGATCGGTCAAAGGCAGTTCGTCTTTGAACTGGTAGAGTCTTCGCATCAGTCGGTCGAGGTCGGCGTAATATCTGCGGCCAAGGAAGAAGTCTCTGTCCGTAATATTTGCCGGGTCGATCTGCTCCGGCACCGCCTCTCCTTTCGAGCCCGTGACGGCTGCGATGGCAACGTTCGCGCGCTTCCCGTCTTCCTTCGTAATGCATATCTCCTTGATCGTCTTAGCCGGATCGGGGCGGTACGCAAACACGAATTTCGTTGCCCGCACCGCATCGTCCGCCGTATTCTCCGCGAGCTTCAACGAACGCTTTAAAAGCTCCATTGCCGCAGGATCGGTCGAAAACGGTTCCTGGTACGGCGCTTCGAAACTCATCAGTCCCTCCTCCGGGCGCGGCTTGTAATACAGATTGTAATTCCAGCAGTTTACGCCGAAGATGACCGAAATCAGGTCTTCTGCCCTGTCGGTGTAAGTCACGTGTATGCGCGCAAGCCTGTCGCCCAAAAAAACTCGGATCGAGTGATCGTACTGCACTTCGTTCTGCGCCCACCATTCCGAGCTGTACTCAGATTCGGAGCTCATGCCCAGAAAATACAATATTTCGCTGCTCCCGCCGAACGGATATGGAGTTTCGGCAAGCTTTTCAGCCACTCCTTTTCCGTTTTTGCGCACAAGGAAAGGAACGCCGCAGACTTTAATTTCGCCGGAATCCGGCAGTTCGAGGAATTTGAACATATTGATTACCTCCACACAGAAATATCGTCAAAATTATTAACAAAATTATTAAACGTAAGCCATCGCAAAGAGCCCTCCGCACGCATCGGCGGTGAGCGCTATGAGCCGCAGCTCCTTCATCTCCCTCGCCTCTCCAAAGTCGAGCTCGATAAGATTAAAAACTGCATTGCCCGCCTCGAACGCCCTGCTGCGGCACCAGAAGTCCGGCTCCGGAAACTCCGGCGGGATTGCCTCCGGATAATCGTATTCGCCTGCGGCAATATCCGGATATTTCAGTTTGCGTTCTCTGTTCACCGATCCCGAATAGCTGGAAAAGCCGGCAATAACGTTGTTCCCGAACCCCATATCCAGATCTCCCGGGAAACTCAGGTCGCGCCTGAACACCGGCCTCAGCAGCGATTCGCCCTTCACCGTTTCCGCCTCCACGCGCAATATATCCGTAAACATGTCGTGATTTTCTATAAACGCCGAAACCGCCAGATAAAGTTTGCGCATTTTCAGGCCGGACAGATCTATCGCCGCGACCGGATGCTTTTCTTTCCCGAACGGTACGAACCCCATCGTATCGGTAAACAGCGGAACACCGTCTTTCAGTTTGAGCTCTACAGGACCGTTCTCAAATCCTTCCATAAAGCACGCGGGATTCATAACTATGCAGCCCCTGGCGTAAGTATTGCCCAGCTCCTGCCAGTACGGTTTAGGCTTTATGAGCGCTTCGGGAAGCTTGAGAGCCTTCGCCCCGCCGTTCTCCGGCGCAGCGTCTGAAGTGTTTTGCGTCAATTCTTTTTCCGGCAGCACCGTTACGTGCATCTCTTGCAGAAACGCACCCCCGCCGCCCGCAGTTTCATAGCTGCCGTCAATACCGGTTTTGTATTTTACGAAATACGTTCTGCGTGCGAAATTCATCAATCCGAGCGGCCCGAACTTAACGTAAGGCACGAGCAGATCCGGTTTCAGTTTGCATTCCGCCCCCTGCGGGGTCAACGTGATTTCCTCAAATATGCCCTCGCGGTCAATAATTCCGCATATCTCCGCGCCGGAAGCCCGTATTTTTACGGTATCGCCCTGAACGGCAGCTTTATCGTACTCAAACTTCACCGCTACCGGCTCGTATTCGACTCGGACCGAGATCCGGTGAAAGCTGCCGCAATCGACGGCGACCTGCATTAAACCGGCCCGGCGAATGAGCCCGAAATCCGTGATATTGACCCCGCCGGACGTCACGCGAACAGCCTTTGAATCCGGAATATTAAAAACGACGGACTTCTGAGTATTGTCCTTAAACGACGCCGTGAGCATCTGTGAACACGCAGCCACGTTCGAACGCGTAAAATTAATTTCGATCCCGGGAAGTTTTAGCGCCGCTTCCGGCCAGCTTTCCGGAACGCACGGTGAGATAACGGTGCAGTTCTTTGTAATATCCCGCCTGAGTCCGAACAGGCCTTCTACGACGCCCTGCGTATACATCGCAGCCGAGGGAGAAAAGTAAGCAAAACGCTTCTCGTTCGCGGTCTCAGGCCATGACCCGCGCTGAAACGGACCGCACACTCTGTCGGCAACGAATTTGAGCGGCCTCACGGCGTCCTCCGCCCTTCCCATGCGGCAGTACGCCATCGTCGCGAACGGCTGCATATCCGAGCCCGCCTGCATGCCCCACGTAGGCACACCGTTTATGCAATGATCTCCGAAATGATTCGACTGGTACACCTCGCCCTCGGGGCCGGTGAGCCTCGATTTTAAATGGTCAAGCGATGACAGCGCGTCAATATCGTCGAGCAGTCCGTACAGGATCGGGTAGCAGATCCCGTGGTACGTGGTGTCAAGGTGTCTCGCCCCGCTTATGTCCTCGTACCATATCTCCCTGCCGAGCCCGCGGTCCCAGATATGCTCCCGCCAGGCTTTCAACGCGTTGTCCGCCAGACGCGCATATTCCGCCGCCTCTGCAGCTTTGCCCAGAAGCGCCTTGAGCCACGCCATAATGCGGAACATCTGTACGCCCTCCGCGCCCGTTGCCGCACCCATTCCCGGAGTGCTCTCCATATCCTCCTGATTACCGATCTGCCTGTACCAGCTGAACACGCCCGTACCGGTGGGATCGTACTCGCGCATGCTCTGGCGCATCGCATTTTCCATATACGGCTCGGCTTCGCGCGCAAAACCGACGTCGCCGCTCATTTCTACGTAATGCCGCACCTCGCGCAGAAAGAATTGATTGTTACCGCCCCAGTCGCGTCTCGCGCAGCCCGGAGTACACATATCCGGTATAGCGCCGCTTTCAAACACGTTTTTCATCTGAGAGCGGAGGCAGTCGCGCACGCGGTCAAAGTTTCCGAGCCATTCTTCGTGCGCCGTGTGTTCCATGTGCCACATCGTAGGCCAGTGGTGGAACGATTCGATCCAGCCGTACGGCCGCAGCCATGCGTATTCTACGTTGTAGAGCGCGTGCGTGAACGCTTCGTTCAGCACTTTATCAGGCGTATTCAGTACGGCGCTTTCTCTGAGCCGGATGTAATGCTCCCGGACTTTTTGCAGTTCATTTCGCGGATCTATTGCGGCCGCGGACAATGCTTCTTCCTCGCTTCCGGCAAATGCAGCGGTCAAATATATTTCTTCTCCGCTTATACGGCATACGGCGTATGAAGCACCATCCGCCCCGTTTTTTGCGCTTTCGATGCGGACAA
>JAFWQX010000123.1 GCA_017508875.1 Clostridia bacterium
CGGCCGCAAATGGAAAAAGACAGAGCTGCGGCCGTGCATTTCGCTCATCGATACGGCCGCAAAAAGGGAAAAGGAGGAATGCGGCCGTGCGACCCTCCTCACCAATACGGCCGCAATTGAAAAAAGACAGAGCTGCGGCCGTACATTTTGCTCATCGATACGGCCGCAAATAGGAAAAAGGCGGAATGCGGCCGTGCGACCCTCCTCACCAATACGGCCGCAATTGAAAAAAGACAGAGCTGCGGCCGTGCGCTCCGCTATCCAGCTTCGTGCGATGTTAATGAAGTACTCTTTTGGGCGCGGGCACCGCTTCAGGGCGGCGCGAAACGGGCGCAGCCATTATCAGAACTTACTGTACCTTGACTGCTTAGAAACATTCAGCACGACGCCCATACTTGCCATCATAATAATAAGCGACGTGCCGCCGTAGCTGAAAAACGGCAGAGAAATACCGGTAACAGGCATGAGCTTGCTCACGACCGCCAGATTAAGCACTACCTGAACGGCAACGTTCGTGATTATGCCGAAAGAGATCAGCGCACCGAACAGATCGGGCGCACTTGACGACACCTTGTAGCCACGCATTATAAGGATAACGAAAAGCGTGATGACGAGCAGAACGCCCACGAGACCGAGCTCCTCCGCAAGGATCGAAAAAATAAAATCGTTGTACGGCTCAGGCAGGTACAGGTACTTCTGGACGCTCTTGCCGAAGCCGCGCCCGAAAAGCCCGCCGGAACCTATCGCATAAAGCGACTGCGTTGCCTGATACGTATCGGCCTCGTTTTCAGCCTCGCCGCCGTGCGCTGCAAAACGGTTTAGGATATATTCGAGGGACAATTTTTCATTACTCTTAACAAACAGCAGTATTGCCGCCACTGCAAGTGCGACGATAACGATCGTGACGAGGTACACGCGAAACTTTACCTTGCCCGCTACCATCATAAAGAACGTGATGGCGACAATTATCAGCACACAGCTTATGTGCGGCTGAAGCACGAGCAGCAGAACATTGATCCCGATCGGAATCACGAATATCAAAACGCCCCTCAGCCCGATCGCTTTTTCACGTATGTTCGTCTGGGACAATACGTACGCGAGGAAGAATACCACCGCCACCTTCAGTATCTCCGAAGGCTGGAAAAGAATCCCGACGCGAAGCCAGCGCTTAGCATTATTAAACGTCGTACCGAATAAAAATACTGCGACCATGAGGCCGGTCGAAATCAAAAACATGAGGATAGAAAACCTGCCGAGAAATTTATAATCGACCATGCTCGTGAGGATCATTGCCCCTATCCCGAGCACCGTATAAACTATCTGCGTTTTTAAAACGTCATAAGCCGTTGACGACGAAGTCTTGGCGTACGAACTGGGCGTGCTGGCGCTGAATATCATCATTGTCCCTATACCCACGAGCAGAATGACGCTTAGCAGCAGCCAGAAATCCACCTGGGAGAAGCTGATATTGGTATGCACTATGTCGTTTTCCGAACGCTTTTTGCGTGCCATCGAACGCCTCCGTTACGCGCTTTTATGACGTCAGACCTTGAAGCAGGTGCTGAAATACGTGAAGATGCAGAGCGCGAGCGTAAAGCCCCAGAAGCTCCACACGACTTTTTTCTCACTCCATCCGGAGAGCTCGAAATGATGATGGATAGGCGCCATTTTGAACACGCGCTTTTTCCGGCCGGACGCTTTGAAAACACCTACCTGGATTATGTCGGAGAGCGCTTCGATTATGAAAATGAGGCCTCCGATGATCAGCAGGAACGGGCGGCGCATGATGAGCGTCATTATCGCTATTCCTCCGCCCAGCGCGAGCGATCCGGTGTCGCCCATAAATATCCGGGCGGGGTTGTAGTTGTAAACAAGAAACGCGAGCAGCGCGCCGGCACTGATGAAGCCGAACAGCTGCATGTCCGCGGAAGCCTCGAGCGTAAACGCAACGCAGGAGATCATGGCGAAGACGATGACGCTTATGCCGCCGCAGAGGCCGTCGAGGCCGTCGGTAAGATTCACTGAATTCGTTGTCGCCAGGAGCACGAACACGGCGTAAGGGATGAAGAACCATTTGATGTCGAGTTCGGCGTGCCACGCGAACAGATCGAAGCGCAGGACAGTGATATTGTCCCCGCCCTTAAAATAAAGCCAGAACGCGGTCCCGCCCGCCACGATCAGCAGCGCGAGCATTTTCTGCCACGGAAACAGCCCGTCTTTGCTGCGCTTTTTGATCTTCAGGAAGTCGTCAAGGAATCCGATGAGCCCGAATCCGAACATGCACGCGGCCGGTACGATGAGGCTGAGTTCGTTCTTTACGATCGCGAAAACGACGCTGACGGCAATGATGGGGACCAGGAATATCAGCCCGCCGATGGTCGGCGTCCCCTGCTTCTTAAGATGGCTCTGCGGGCCGTCGTCACGTTCCGTCTGACGCGCTTTTAATTTACGCATAAGCGGTATCACTACCGGTCCGAGCGCGAGCCCGAGCAGGAACGCCGCTCCCATACAAATAAAGATAACCGAGAGATTCATCTGTACGCTTCCTCCAGCAATTGTGATATGCGGCCCATGTGCATAATATGCGAGCCTTTCACAAGTATCGCGACCGAACGGCCGGCAGCGAATTCGTTGTCAATATATTGTTTGATGCTGCGAAACGCTTCGTCCGTCGTCATATAACTCTGTGCAGCTTCCGCGCTGCCTTTCTTCCCTTTTTTAACGTCCTCAAAACCGCGCACGTATTTCTTCGCCTTCTCGCCTACGGTAAACAGGCTGTCGCAATATTTCGCAGCGGTGCGTCCGACTTCAAAATGGAATTTCGGCGAATCCGGTCCAAGCTCGACCATGTCCGCGAGGGCGGCAATATGCCTGCCGGCGGTTATTCCTCCGAGCACTTTCAGCGAAGCAGGCATCGATTCCGGCCCGGCGTTATACGCGTCGTCAATTACGGTGAGCTTTCCGCCCGCGAGGACAACTTTTCTCTGCCTCACCGACTTTTCTCCTCCGCTCTCCTCCGCATACCTTCTGATCGCAGCCACCGCAGCCTGCGCGCTGATTCCAAACAGACTGCCCGCCGCGATCGCCGCGAGCGAATTGTAAATATTATGCTCTCCGGGAAGAGGCAGCTCCACGTGGAGATTCCCCTCGGGGCAGATAAGCAGGTAATTTATACCGTACTCGCCTGAGATCGCCTCGGTCGCGCGGAAAGTACAGGACGGATCGAGCCCGAACGTGATCAGCTCCAGCTTTTTGCAGCCGTAACCAGCCGCGATCGAACGCAGCTTATCCTGCTGCTTAAGAAGGTCGTTGTCACCGTTCACGATCAATTTAAACGCTTTGCCGCGTTTAAGCCTTGACCCTCCGATACACACTTCCATCTTCGCTTTAAGTATGTTTTCCCTGCTCCCGAGCAGCTCAAGGTGCGCGTTTCCGATCGTCGTGATCAGCGCCGCCTCCGGATGGACAATATTTTCGAGATATCTGATCTGCCCGAATCCGCGCATCCCCATCTCGGCCACGAATATTTCCGTATCTTCCGGAAGGGCCAAAGCGGTCATAGGCAGGCCAATTTCATTGTTGTGCGAAAGAGGCGTTTTTTCAGCCTTAAACGCCGATGCAATCACCGCGTGTACAAGCTCTTTGGTGGTGGTCTTTCCGACGCTTCCGGTCACAGCGATGCGGCGCATATGCGGATAATACTTCTGCAGGTATCCCGCGGCAAGGTCTCCGAGCGCCTTCTGCGTGTCCTCCACAAGCACAGCCCTGGGCCCGTAAAGCCCTTTCTCCCAGCCGTCGCGGTCACTGACAACGCAGCACGCCGCCCCTGCCTCATTGGCTGCACGCACAAAATTATGGCCGTCAAAGTTCTCACCGATCAGGGCAAAGAACGCGCCGCCTTTAACCGGCTTACGCGAGTCGGTGACAACGCATTTCACACGAAATCTGCCACTGCCCGGGAAGTATTTCCCCCCCGTAAACCCGGCAAGCTCCTTAACAGACAAACTAATCATAAACACTCCTTCTATATTAAGCACGAACAAAATCGTTAATCGTTACTCGTTACTAGTTGCTCGTTGCCAGTTCTTAACTCTAAACTCTGAACTCATAACTCTTAACTCTTAACTCCCTAAACCTCATTTAAACTTCTGCGAAGCCGAGTGAATGGCAAAGAATTTTGTTTGACCGAAATGCGAATTAATGAAGGGAACGCATGAGACCCAAAATTCGTGCCATCACTCGGTTCGCCCCTTAACTCTTAACTCCTCAAGAATCTCCTTCACCACTTCGCGCTCGTCGAAATGGATCGTCCGGTCCTTAAGGATCTGGTAAGTCTCATGGCCCTTGCCCGCCAG
>JAFWQX010000124.1 GCA_017508875.1 Clostridia bacterium
CGTCTCGTTACGTACGCGCTTGCAGAATCGTGCACCGGTTCTGAATTTGAGGCAAGTAATATCGTCTTCTTCCCTGACCGTTCTGAATACGACCTGCTCCATAACGGTGAATTCTGCGGCAGGATAGTCCTCCGCGCCCCAGGAAGGCACGTTGTCTTAAACTCACTTGCGGCTATTGGCGCAGCATGGTACCTTGGTGCAGGACTTAATGACATAACAAAAGCATTATCCGAATTCACCGGTACAGGGCGCAGATTCGAACGCAAGGGCAATATTAGGGGCGCTCTGTTGATCGATGATTACGCGCATCATCCGGAGGAAGTCAAAGCGACTCTGGCTGCGGCGAGGACAACAGCCGGCAGCGATAACCGTATCATAGCGATTTTCCAGGTACATACCTATACGAGAGCCATAAAGTTCGGACCGCAGTTTGCAGAAGCGCTGAAAGATGCGGATGAGATCATCGTCGCAGACATATATGCCGCGAGAGAAGCAGATCCCGGGACCGTATCAGGAAAGACGCTGACCGATCTGTTTGTGTCCAAAGGTCTGAACGCAAAATATATTCCATGCTTTGAAGACATCGCCGAATACGTCAGCAGCATCCTTAGAAGCGGAGATATCATTATCACTTTAGGCGCCGGAAACATAAACAAAGTTCTGCCGCTAATAAAATAGCAGGTAATAATCTTCAAATTAATGCTGTGATCAATGATCAAGGACCAGGTATTAAGGATCAATGATCCGGATCAGACCTTCACCGCCCGGACGCATAAGCGGTCTTTTTTTCTTTACTCATCCTGTTCAGGATACTGATCGACCCTCTCGCCACACAATATTGAGGTTCATCCGCCACTACGGCTTCTACCCCGGTAGTTCTTCTTATGAGTTCGTCAAAGCCTGAAAGCAGAGCTCCGCCTCCCGTCATCAGAATGCCTTTGGTAAATATATCCGCAGCAAGTTCAGGCGGCGTTTCTTCAAGCACAGACCTTATACCGTCAAGAATAGGCATCGCCGTACTGATAAGAGTTTCAGACAGTTCAGAAGAAGTGACCGTATGTTCCGAAGGCAGTCCGGTAACCATATCGCTTCCGTGGACTTCGACAGAATCATTGCGTACGCCTTCATAAAGGCACCCTACCTCCATCTTAACGTACTCCGCAGTACTGTCGCCCACCATAAGATTATGCATTCTTTTAAGATAATTCTTTATCGCTTCGTCAAAGTCGTCTCCTGCCACTTTTACACTCTTGCTGGCAATGATACTGTCATAAGAGATGACCGCTATATCGGTGGTTCCTCCGCCTACGTCAACGACCATATGCCCGGAAGGTCTGGAGATATCGAGTCCGGCTCCTACTGCTGCAGCGAGCGGTTCTTCCACGAGAAATACTCTGTGTGCGCCTGCATCCTGTGCGGCCTGCTCTACAGCTCTTCTTTCAACGTTCGTCGTTTTGCTCGGGACGCAGAGGATAACGTCAGGAAGGAAGATCCTGTTTAATGGATTCTTTAAGGCTTTATTCAGAAAATACCGTATCATCTTTTTCGTGATGGTAAAACTTGAAATAACGCCGTTCTGAATAGGTTTTACAGTAGTAATATCACCGGGTGTTCTGCCTATCATCTCTCTGGCCTCTTCACCGATAGCGACAACGTCTCTCGTTCCGTTTTTAATGGCAACGATAGACGGTTCTTTCAGGACAACGCCCTTTTTTCCCACACATACAAGTACCGTGGCAGTTCCAAGATCTATAGAAACGTTCTGCTTAAAGAGTCCCATAACGATTACCTCCGTAGCGGTAAAAAATACCGCTGGCAGTATCATACCACATCGGCGCGTTTCGGGCAACGATATTTCTTTCCTGATCTATGCGCTTTTCAGTTTTCGGCGCAGATTCAATTCAGTGAAGCCGGATCAAATCGAAGCGTCAATGCCCTGTGCCCCAGACTTATACGGTCTCCTTTTTTCAGTTTATAATAAAGGCCCGGAGTAACTTTTTCCCCGTTCAGGTAGGTCCCGTTTGCTGACCCTTTATCGGAAAGCAGATATTTATTATTCGTGCATATCACCGCTGCATGTTCACGGCTTATGTACGGGCAGGCTTTCCTTATGTTTTCCTCCGCAAACGATCTGTTTATCAATAACGTTTTATCAAGATTCAAAGTTTCAGCCTTCAGTTTTTCCACATTTGCATCAACATTATCCTTCGAATGCGGCTCATAGTTTACCAGCCTACCGGAGAGTCCTTTTTTACCGTTCCCGTGCTGATGACTTCCAGGTTTCTGGAATACGGTAAATCCGTTCCCGGCTTTTTTATTATCCGGTTTAGCCTCCTTTTTCAGCATATTCGAAGTAAATTTCTTAAACACTGAAACACGTTTTTCCGCAGCATATGCTTCTGATTTATCGTCTTGCAGATCCTGAACGGAAACGTGATTATTCCTCTTAGGCTTTACTTCCGATTTGTTATTTAAGCGAGTTTCGGGCTTCACTCCCTGCGAACTGACAACGTATTTTTTAAACTTGTTGGCCAGTACCGAAGCATATTGCCTGATCAAGCCCGATCCGGAGGCAAAAGAACTAAGCCGCCGTATAGATTCATCAAACAGATCGCTTGTGAGCAGACAGCCTGCTTCACCTCTTTCCCAGGCGGAAAATTGTTTTACCACGTCTGAAAGCGCTTCTATTGCAGTATCTCTTGAATCAAAAACGTGCAAAGATGATACGGCGAGCAGATCGGTAAGAGGATTGCCCTCTCCCTCAGAATCTTCACACAGCACCGGATAGACCGCTTCCAGATCGGACAAGCTCTCTCCGACAAACACTGCGTCAACGTCCCACAGGCATCTCCCCGGGTCATACCCGTTTTCCGCCAGATCCATATACAATTTCTTTATTCTCTTTAACAGCGTTATATAATCGTCAATTTTAAACACGTTCTTCTCAAGATATACTTTCAGAGACTCTCTGTGCCTTATATTAATTATCGCACTCTCTTTTTCTTTCTGAACATCAGAGGGAAGATATATTCCTTCGACTTTTGAGCAAACAGTCTCAAATGCCTCGGAGATCTCCCCCGCTGATGATTTTGAAAGATAACTGATTCGGGTGCTGTTTCTTTCTTTTTCGATTTTCATTTGTGCACCTTCCGTCTATAGATCATCGATCGCCGTATCCGTCTTTTCCTGGATCTTATTGAATATTTTCGAAGCCAGATTGCCTATGAAATTCCTGAAGATCAGCGCCAGCGCTACGAGAACGGCAATGATCATTATTACCTCTATGGTCCCCATAGCATCTATATTTTTTATGATCCTCGTTTTGAAGCTTTCTTTCAGGTTGCGCATTCTAAGATAACTCTTTGCGCATGCTGTATTTAACCGTTTTAAACGTCCTGTCATTAAACTCACCTCCTTCCGTCATTAAAAGACCTGTATTTAAATTTCCAGCAGAGTCATTACAGCGGGTGTTAGCAAGAGCATAACAAGTGCTATCAGCACCATCGTTGAAGGTATAAGCAGCAGCGTTGACGCCTCGTCGGCGAGCTTCATACACATATATTTTCTGCTGTTGCGCGCGCTCATCGACAATTCATAAAACAGCTCTGCTATTTCCCCGGACCCTTTTTTATAGTTCTGGACTATGACTGCTGTCAGAGTGCTTACTGACGGAGAGCCGCATCCTGATGCGAACGATTCAAAAGCATCTACAAGGCTTCCGTATTTCCCGGCATCTATTCCGTCAAACAACCGGGCTATATCCCTGTAAAGAGGCTTTTTGATATCAGCCCCTGTCAATGCTCTTCTGAGCGAATCCCCGAGCGTCAGGCCGGATGAAAGCAATAACGTGACTCCGATCAGATAATCTGCCATATCTATCTCATACATTCTAAGTTCCTTCTTTTTCCTGCGTTTCTCCATAAACGACGGGGCAAAGAATCCGATCACACCGAGTATGATGCAGCAGCCTGCAGAAAATAAGACGGAATTACCCGCAGCGAGCGAGACAGCAAAGCCTGCCGTTGCCAGACCGATCATAAAGAAAAATCTTTTGCTATTGTCCTTTTTTAATATATCATTCAGCATATCTGATATTCCCCAAAAGTTCTCCTAATACAACAGCGCCTATAATTAATAACGCCACGATCAGCTTAACGATATTACCTATACCTCTGTCGAGTCCGGACAGGTAATCCGAAGCGGTCAGCCGCATAAGAGCGATCATAAAAAAAGGCATTGCCGTAACTATTCTGTTATTATACTTCGGCAGGTTAAGAGACCTTGAGATCTCCGCCTCCACGTCATTCCTGATCCTCATACTCGACGAGAACATTCTGGTCAGCTCGATCAGATTAACTCCGGACGGAACGGCATAGTCAAGCGCCTGACTGAATAGTTTGATGTCCGGTACGGGCACGCGCTCCGACAGTTCAGAAAATGCTTTCTCTGCAGGAAGATTAAGCTGTATCAGTTTCGACATCCTGACAAATTCCGGCCTGATACGGGCAAATTCAGGCGACTCACCGGCTGCGATCTCTGTTATAGCCTGCTCTAATCTTACGCCTGACGAGAGAGAGCCGGAAATCGAAACGAGGCAGGAAACAAATTCTTTTCTCATTACTTTTTCATAGCGGCGTTCAAGCTCTCTCCTCACTTTAAAACTGACAGGCACGAGCAGGATCAGTGCAGCAGCAAAACTCACCGCGGTATCTGTAAAAAGAACGTATGTTCCTGCAAATACGGCAGCAGATAAAAGCAAAGTGATTCCCCACAGCGCAGTTTTTTTTACGCGGTACCTTTCTTTTTTTCTTCCAGCTATTTTTTTCACAGCTGCATCTCCCCTTATGTTTTTATACCGCGGCAGATCTGAGCCTGACTTCGCCGTCTTTGATCCCGTCCACGGAACAGATCTCGCTGACGTGCCGCCCGTATTCATCGCGCACCAGATGCACGAACAGGTGTATTCCCGAAACTATCATTTTGCGTATGCTTTCAGAAGATATATTTCCCGCCCAGAGCGCCATCGTCTCAAGCCTCACGACCATATCTCTGGCACTGTTCGCATGCGCCGTTGACATACATCCTCTGTGGCCGGTACACAGTGCCGTAAGCATTTCAAGCGCCGATTCATCACGAACCTCGCCGATCAGGATATTGTCCGGCCGCATTCTAAGCGCAGCTTTAATAAGGCTCCTCATTTTGATCTCACCTTTACCTTCCGAATTCGCATTTCTGGTCTCGAGTCTTACTATGTTTTCGTGAAACAGCCTTAATTCAGCAGAATCTTCGACTGTAATTATCCTGTTACCCGGCGGTATAGCTGAAGCGAGCACGTTCAAAAAAGTGGTTTTTCCGGTCGAAGTACCGCCTCCTACTATGATATTCTGCTGCATATCCACTGCATTTCTTAAATATACAGCCTGCGGTTCGGTCAACGTCCCGTTTTCGATCAGTTCCTTCCAGCCGAACGGTTTTTCGGCAAATTTACGTATCGTCACTATCGGACCGTTCAGTGCAACGGGAGGCAGGACAACGTTAATCCTCGCACCTGTAGTCAGTCTGGCGTCAACGATCGGAGAACTTTCGTTCACACTTCTGTTAACCCATGAGATCATCGACTGAATCAGATTAAACAGCTTATCTCTGTCATCGAAACGTACGTCAGTCTTTTTAAGCACTCCGCCTTGTTCTATAAAGATAGCATCGGTGCCGTTGATCATGATCTCATTAACGGAATTATCCTCTAAAAACGGCTGAATGAGTCCGAATCTGCGCCTGCCGTTGTATATCGTATTCCTGATATTGACACGGTCTATACCGATCAGAGGAATACGCTTTTCAAGGCTGTCCAGACAGTCGTCGATCAGTTCTTTCAGCTCTTTATCAGAATAGTTCCGCGACAGGTCCATTTTCGCCGCGAGATTTTTATCGACAATATCAATAATATGCCTGCTGTCCATCGGTAGCATCCTTTCGGGATTTTAAATTCCAATGTCCGCCGCATTCTTATGCGTCATATTTCAAACGGTAACGTGATTATACCTTGTCAGCGCAGATTCTTCAACAAGAAAATATCGACATTTATCGACATATTTCGACAAATATCGACGCGAAATTTTAAAAATTGCTAAAAAATATGCCGATTTTTGGTTATCGGCAAAAAAGCGGGAACTCCAGCAAAATAATTGCGAAATAAATATCAAAAAAATTTAGCAAAGCAGATCGGAAAGCGCGGCAAAATCTTTAACACCGAGACTCTCGCCTCGAATCGACGGAGATATACCGAGAGTTTCAAGCGCCTGTGACACACGCTCCTTTGAAACGCCGGGAAGCGAGGCATTCGCGATAGAATTTACAAACATCTTCCTGCGCTGAGAAAAAGAAGCACGGACGAGCCTGAACATAAAATCTGTTGACCGCGGAGAAACAGGCGGAACAGAATAAACAGACATATTGACCACTGACGAATCCACTTTTGGTCTGGGCACGAAGCAAGAAGCCGGTACGTCGAAACATATATGAGCGTCAGAATAATAAGCAACTGAGACGGATATTGCCCCGTACTCACTTCCTCCCGGCGGAGAAACCAGCCGGTGCGCCACTTCCTTCTGTACCATAAAAGTGAGCGAAGCAAGCTTATCTGCGTACTGTTCAAGAAACATCATTATGATCGGAGTGGTGATATAGTAAGGGAGATTCGCGACCACTTTTACGCGCTTGAGTTCAGGTTTGGAAAGTTTAATATCCGAAATGAGCTTTCCGATATTGACGCGCATAACGTCGTCGTATATCACGTCTAGATTACGGTATTTTAAAACAAGCGGATCGAGTACGGGCGAGAGCTCTCGGTCGATTTCTATCGCCGCCACGTGCCCTGCCCTTTCTGCCAGCAGCGTCGTCATTACGCCGAGCCCTGGTCCGACTTCGATCACCAGATCTTCCGGCCCTGCTCCGGAGGCGTCAACGATCTTTTTTACTATGGTTAGGTCGTTCAGGAAATTCTGTCCCAGAGCCTTTTTCGGAGAAAAACCATAAGAAGCCATGATGCCGTATGGTGAAAAGCGTTCATGACTTCCGTATTCCTGTCTTTCGAGTTTTTCTTTCTCTGCCTGTTTGCTCATTAAAAGCTTATTATCTGTCCATCCAGACGTAGTAATCTGAACGAAGCGCAAAAATATCCACGCTCTGGTCTTCGAGAATGTAAACGTTCAGGTCGCGGGCTCCCCACGGATAGACCATATCAAGTTCCTCTACGAACATATCTACCCAGTTACCCTTAACGTGACCGCCTATATCCCAGGCGATCGCATAACCGTAATCGCCCACGTCTTTATAAGGCGACTCGATATATACCTTCGTGCCGAGCGGAATTACGTCCGGATCGACTGCGATAACGCCGGGACGGGCGCGCTGTCCTACGTACGTCTGATAGCCCCATTTTGCATCAGGAATATAGCACGTACCGTAGCATACGAGCTTCTTTGTATAATCGATCCTCTCTCCGCGTGAATTCGAGAAAGAGTTTCTTGAGCCGTAAGCTATGCGTTCATTTGTTTTTTCAACGCGCTTAACGTCGGAAAGTTCTTCAGAAACGAGCTCACCGTTCTCATACGTAAGAGTATAAGTGCGTGTGATGCTGCCGTCCTTTCCTTTGGTGAGCACTTCGTACTCGCCTTCGTACATATCTTTATCCCAAACGTAAACCGTTTCATATGGCACGGTCTCTACTTCAGTTCTGGTCTTTTTATTTACCCTGATAACAGAGATGATCATCCCGCTCTCAGGAACAGTATCAAAATCACCGCCGGAAATATAATCTGATCCGGAAAGAACGATATGCTGCTCTTCGAGCGCCTGACCGATGGTAGCTGCCTTAGTAAGTAAAGAATAATTATGGCCGTCAACGTTTACGATCAGATTTACGGGGGCATCAAAGCTTTCTCCCGGCTCCCCGACGTCACCTACATCCGCAGGATCATCGCCGTAAGAGCCCGGATTTGAGCGGTTAATATCGTCAGAAATCTCCGTATCGCCGCCGGGGACAATAACTTCCTCTTCGGGGGCGTAGTTTACAAGCGTTCCGCCGTAGACAGAATCGTTCGAGCGAAGGTCAATAAGTACAGTGCCGTCATCTTCATCCAGTGCCTTTTCAGCCTGAACTGAAGAAAATCTGGTCGCTACAACAGCACTCGCCGTAACAGCTATCACAGAAACAATAACGAAAACCAGCGCCTTAACGGCGAAAGGTATCTTCTTTTTCTTTTTATTTAAATACAATGTTTTCAAAATATTACTTCCTTTTTAACGCGGCGGAATACTTTTAAGAAACGCCGAATCGTTGGAATTATATTTACACCGGATGGTTTTTGTCAAGCTTTTTTAAAAAATATAATAACTTTTTTGGCTTTTTTGCGTTTTCTTGCTGCCTGCGTTCGAAGAATGACAATCCCGGTCAATTATTAGTGCCTTCCGCATACGACTCTGTCCCGTCCCTCGATATCGCGCGTCACCGTCAATTCCTCAAATCCTTCTTTCTTCATGATCTGCGTAACAGTGTCCGCCTGCGTTTCTCCGATCTCGAAACACAGCCATCCGCCCTTTTTAAGGTACTCCGCAGACTCCGCCGCGATCCGCCTGTAAAAATCCGCGCCGTCTGCACCGCCCTTTAAGGCAAGCTCCGGTTCAAAACACTTTACCGATGCGTCAAGACTTTCGAATTCCTTTTCAGATATATACGGCGGATTCGACGCAATAATATCGAAGCGTTTCCCTTTAGGAATAGATAAGAACAGGTCTGACAGGTAAAAATCTATAACTGCATTATGTTTTTTAGCGTTGAGGTGCGCGATCTCCAAAGCGCTTTCAGACACGTCGCTTGCGCTGACGTTTATTCCCGGGATCTCAGATTTTATACTTATGGCAATGATCCCGCTGCCGGTACATAGATCGAGTACTTCGATCCCCTGTCCTGAAGCGTAAGACCGGTCAATCAGACTTCCGGCCCTGACAAGTACTTCATTCAGCAGAAATTCAGTATCGGGACGCGGTATCAATACCGTGTTATCAATAATAAATTCACGCCCGGCAAACTCCGTTCTGCCGCAAACGTACTGAACAGGCTCACCGGCGCAAACACGCTTCACCATAGAAGAACAGGCGGTAGCGTCATCACCGTCGATCTCCTTATCCGGCGACGAGATCAATTTTGAAAAATTCATTCCGAAATATGAACACAGCACCGTATCGACAGCAGAACGGGCTTCGCGGGTATCAACGCAGCCGGAAGCAGTATCAAGATATAAAGAGATAAGATCTTTACGAAGAGACGCGAGCGTCATTGACCGGTCACCGTATCATTCACAGCGTCAGCTGCTGAATCGATCGCACCGGCGGCGGAGACTGAAGCGTCAGCGGCAGCATTGACAACGTCCGAAACAGTATCGTTGACGGCCGGTCCGCCATCGCCGTCCTGCACTTCTCCTTCTTCAGAAGGTCCATTATCTTCCGTAAGATACCGCGAATAATCTACTTCGATCCCTTCAAAAGCGAGCGCCTTACCAAGTGCAACGATAGCGACTTCGATCATCGAATCGTCAGGTTCTCTCGTAGTAAAACGCTGCATGAACAGACCTGGCGCACGGAGGATCTTAGTCACGACATTCTCATGTTTGCTGCAGAAACGGTTAAATTCATAAGAAATACCCATAATAAACGGGAGCAGCAGGAGGCGGACTCCGAGATTCGCAAGGAATTTCAGCACGACGTTCGAGATCTGAGCGTCAGTAAAACGCGGCACTATCGACGTTACGAGAATACTTATGGCGACAACTACGAACAGAAACGCGGTACCGCGGCGAGGATGGAATCTCGTACACGGGCGCACGTTTTCGACGGTGAGTTCATAACCTTTTTCAAAACACGTGATAGTTTTGTGCTCAGCACCGTGGTACATATAAACGCGGCGGATATCTTTCATCGCGGCTATTCCGGCCATATATCCGAAGAAGATCAGCAGTCTTACAAGCCCTTCCACGAGGTTTTTAACAATGTCAGGAACTGTTTTAGGAAGCACGAGGTTCGATACGAGCAGCGGCAGTACCATAAAAAGCCCTATCGAAAGGAATACGGCAAGAACTACGGAAATACCCATAAAGAAGCCCATCGCCTTATCGCCCATCTTATTTTCCAGCCAGCGGTCAAATTTGGATTTGTTCTCCTCTTCCGCTTCTTTTTCAGCTTCCGTCATTGCGACTTCAGCGGAATCAAACAGCGCTCCCATTCCGCGCCTCAGTGAGTCTATCAGACTGACAACGCCTCTGACCAGCGGCAGTTTGAAGAATTTGTTCTTCTTGCTGAGCGGCTCTCCGGCTTTTTCTTTTATTACCAGTTTTCCTTCAGGATCGCGTACGACCTGGCATTCTCCTTTCGGACCGATCATCAGGATCCCTTCCATCAGCGCCTGCCCGCCGCACGAACAAACAGACGGACCTCTTACGCAGACCGCGTCATTATTATCGATCGATTTATCTTTCTTTTTCCCCATCATAATCACCTAAAAAGCATCTTTTATGATGCTCACTTCGTAAGCACCGTTTATATTATACACCTCTGCGACGTCAAAGCGCACGTTTTTTTCGCAGAATTCCGGATGTTTTGAAATAAACACTTTCGCCGCGTAAACGTTTTTCATGCGTTTTTTAGGATTCACGCTGTCGGACGCTCTGAAAAGCGGCCCTCCGACGCTATTACCGTCAATATCCGCCTTCCTCGTTTTTACTTCGCAGAAGACAAGCGTATTATCGCGTTCATCGAAAACGATAAGGTCAATTTCAGCTTTATTGCCCGCGCGGTAATTCGATGCGACCGGTTTCAGGCCGGCGTCAACGTACGCACACATTGTCAGGTTCTCGCCCGTCCGCCCGAGCTCTTTTTGCGCATAAGCCTCCGTCATTTCCGCCATCACCCTTTTCGCATACTGTCCGGCATCCCGCCATATTAAGGCAGTCGATAAAAAAACCCGCTGCTTTTTTTGCTGCGGGTCTTTTTAAAACATCTTCATCAGATTTTTTCTGTAATCTTCGCCGCTTTACCAACTCTGCCGCGCAGGTAGTAAAGTTTAGCTCTCCTGACTTTACCGTGGCGAACAACTTCGACCTTAGCAACTTTGGGAGAATGAAGCGGGAATACTCTTTCGACGCCTACGCCGTAAGAAATACGTCTTACAGTGAAAGATTCGCGAAGACCTTCGCCGCGTATACCGATTACAGTTCCTTCGAACACCTGAATTCTCTCTCTGGTTCCTTCGATAACTTTGAAGTGTACGCGTACGAAATCACCGATAGCGAGCTTTGGAGTATTTTCCTCGCTTTTGAGATAATCAGCTTCAACCGCTTTAATTATATCCATCGTTTATTCACTCCTCTTCCTTCAGACGTTCATGCGATGAACTGCAGCGGACCGTCCTGATATGCTGCGCCACAAGCACAGCGAAAGGTATTTTACCACGCCCGCGCATGCGTTGTCAACAAATTTTTTCGTTTGCTACCGCTTTGCTACCGCGGCGTTCTCTCCGGCTTAGGCCCGAACATCTGATACAGATTGCACTTAAGCATACCGTTATAAAGCTTGCGCTTCTTATCCGCTCGCCGCCCGAAACACTTTTCAAAATCCTCGAACGAAGTAATCACATAAAAAGACCACGTCGGAAAACTCTTAGAATGCGCCCCCATAGCCTTGTACAATTCACGAACTTCAGCCTCCTCTTCGAGCCTCTGGCCATACGGCGGATTAGTAATAATAAACCCGTACTGCTTAGAAGACGAAACAGCCCTGAAATCGAGCTTCTGGAAAGTAATATCAGTCGCAAGACCCATAAACGCGGCATTGTCCTTAGCCTGCTTTACGGCAAAATAATCAATATCAGAGCCGGAAATATGCAGTCTGATGTCGCGGTCGATTGCAGCCTCCGCCTCACGCCTCGCCTTCACTGCAATTTCCTTATCAAAGCAGGGCCACTTTTCAAAATCGAATTCGCGTTTAAGTCCCGGAGCGATATTCCGTGCGATCATTGCAGCCTCGATAGGGATAGTACCGGTTCCGCAGAAAGGATCGATAAGGGCTCTGTCCTTCTTCCAGCGGCTGACTAAGATCATACCCGCGGCCAGAGTTTCTTTTATAGGAGCCTTCCCCGCTTCTTTCCTGTATCCGCGTTTGTGCAGTCCCGCGCCGGACGTATCCAGTGTGATCATCGCGACATCATTAAGGATCGAAACTTCAAGCTTATATTTAGGTCCGTTCTCGGGAAACCATTCGAGCCCGTAATGCTTTTTCATACGCTCCACGGCCGCTTTTTTCGTTATCGCCTGGCAGTCGGGCACACTGAAAAGCGTTGACTTTACCGACTTTCCGGTGACAGGAAAACACGCATCAGGGCCCATCAGTTCTTCAAACGGTATGCCCAGAACGAGCTGAAACAGATCCTCAAAAGTACAGGTTCTGCCTTCCGCAAGCAGGATCAGGACCCTGTCTGCAGTACGCAGCCAGAGATTCGCGCGGGCAATAGTTTCGAAGTCTCCCTTAAACCTCACCCGTCCGTTTTCTGTAACAGCATTTTCAACTCCAAGCCACTCAAGCTCTCTGGCGACTACTCCTTCAAGCCCGAATGCGGCGGTGGCAATAAGATCAAACTGTTTCACCAAAACTATCTCCTTTTAAGTTCTCAAGCAACGTTCGCGTTTCAGGAGCACTAACAAATCCGGCAGCGGCCGCCGGGAAACTCCCGTCTGGCAGCAGCCATTTTTCACCTCGAGGCAGCGAACTGACCCAGATCCGCTCCTGTCTCGCCACAGTCTTTCTCACCGATGCGATCACCGACCATAATCCGATGTCAGGCTCAGACGCCGCCGCTGCGCCTTTCGTATTCCGGGCAGCATCCGAAGACAACGAACCGTATTTATTGTCCCCGCAAAGCGGAGCGCCGGCGAGTGAAAACTGCGCTCTTATCTGGTGGCTTCGCCCTGTGACAGGCACTGCAAAATAAATAAAATGTTCAGAACGCACGCTCGGCCCGGATCCATTGACCGAAATACGTTCCGATCCTGCTTCGCACGGAACAGCGCAAATATACTTATAATACAATATGCATTCGCGCCCCTCATCCGATCTAAAAACACGGTTCTGCCGCTCATCTTTCTTAAGCCGGTCTCTAAGAAAACCCTCGTCAGGCCCGCAGATACGCCGCTCAGCAAGAGCAAGATAGCCTTTATAAAAATTACCGGTACGCATATCTTCCGAAGCCCTTGACGCACCTTTTGAAGTTTTAGCAAAAAACATAGCACCACCGACGTTCCGGTCCAGGCGGTGAATAAGGCCTACGAACGCTTTCCCCGGTTTATCAAATCTGCGGGCAATGTCCGAAGATAAAAGCGTAAGCATATCCTCCGAGCCGCTTCCGTCGCTCTGCGATAAGATCCCCGAGGGCTTTACTACCCCGATCAGATGATTATCTTCGTATAATATTTCAAAACGCGAACCGGTCATAGATCTCCACACCCGGGCCGAGAAGCGCCGCGTACGAACCGCACGGAAGAACGATGCCTCTTCCGCCGGATTTTCCGGTTAAAGGAAGAAGCAGATCTCCGCTTTCAAAAGAGCATGATCCTGAGATGCGCTCAGGGACAGTCAGCCTAAGTATATTTTCTGTGACAGAAGGTGAAAAACCGGTCGTATAGGAATTCAGCAGCAGGAATAGAGGCCTGTCAGAAAGAAGTTCCATACAGCTTTTAACAAAATCAGAAAGATTATCTTCAAGCTTCCAGATCTCACCTGAAGGTCCCCTTCCGTACGAAGGAGGATCCATAATTATACCGTCGTATTTACGTCCGCGCCTTATCTCGCGGGCAACGAATTTAAAAGCGTCGTCAACGATATATCTTACCGTCCTGTCAGAAAGGCCGGATGCTTCGACGTTCTCGCGGGCCCTCGTCACCATGCCTTTCGAGGCGTCAACGTGGCACATTGCAGCCCCTGCTTTCGCCAAAGCCGCCGTTGCCCCTCCGGTATACCCGAACAGGTTCAGTATCTCCGGCCTGCGCCCTTCAGCAATTGCCCCGGAAACCGCTTTATACATCCATTCCCAGTTAGCCGCCTGTTCGGGAAACAGTCCGGTATGCTTGAAACCCATTGGCTCAATAATGAACCTCAGACCGATCGAACCGTATCCGATCTCCCAGCGTTCCGGAAATTTTCTGTTATAATGCCATTGACCGCCGCCCGAAGAAGAACGGGAGTACTCCGCCGCGGCTTTGTGCCACAGTGAAGGCTCGGATTTTTCCCATATAACCTGAGGATCCGGGCGTGAGAGTATGATATCTCCCCAACGCTCAAGCTTCATTCCATCTCCGGTATCAAGCAGCTCGTAATCCTGCCATTTATCGGCGGTAAGATTCACTTTGAACCTCCGCACATAATTTCAGTGACCATATCAGCTATCTCGGGCAGCATTCCCTGCTCTTTGGTGAAATTAAAGATAGTATAACGAGGTCTGATCCTGTAACCGTTATTAAGGCTGCGATTAAAGAGTTCCGGGCTTATGCCGAGATCCATCGGTGTCAGTGCCATTCCCGCGCGTGAATATATCTCTCGCAGCATGTCAGGATCCGGAGGATTAACAGAATCGACGACTTCAAAGCGCTTGCGCATGATCTTATAAACTTCAGCTGAAGCGATCGAACCGAGCCCTACAGAATTACCGTGAAGCGGATGCTCCACGCCTCTCGCGATCCCGTCAAGTTCCCAGAAGTGCGCCAGATGGTGTTCGCTGCCGGATGCCGGTCTGGTGTAACCTATAAGACCTATCGAAACTCCGGTGAGAATAAGCGTATCGTTCATCTTCTGCACGGCTTCAGGCTCTGCACGGAAGTAAGCGTCCTGATTTGCGACACATTCATCCACGGCATTTTGTACAAGTTCCGCAGTTATTTCGCAATAGTGATCGCCCTTCACTTTATGTGCAAGCCGCCAGTCGGCCAGGGCGGTGAATTTACCTATAACATCTCCGTATCCGGCTTTCTTCATAATAAGCGGCGCGGTATTGAGAAGGTCGGTATCAGTAACGATAGCATAAGGATATTGAGCGGGATAAGTGATTTTCTGCCGGTCAACGATCAGCGGTGCCATAAATGAGGCGTAACCGTCCATCGAAGGTGCTGTGCCGACAATAACAAACGGCAGTTTCATCTTATACGAAACGAATTTGCAAAGATCGTTAATAGTACCGCTCCCCACTCCCACGAGCAGTCCGACGTCATCAGAAGTATGTATAAGGAGCGATCCGACGGTCTTCTCGTCAGGCAAAAGTATCGGATAGTCGGGAGTGTCGAGCACGATCAGTTCGGTATCAAATCCGGCGCCGTCGAGCAAAGCTTTAACTTTATCACCGCCGATCTTAACAGTGTTTGTGTCGGCAACGATCAGTATCTTTTTTTCTTTAAACGGCAAAAGTTCCGCCGGAAGCTGTGCAAGAACACCCGTTCCGGAAACGATCCGGTTAAGGTCAATACTGTGGTGTTTTCCGCACGGACAATCAAATCCGTATCCCGGCATTTCGCTCACGCTCATAGTCAATATTTTTCTTGGATCATTCATAGTAAAAGTCTCCCGAGCAGCTAAAAATCCAGTCACCTTCAGGCTAACCAGCTGTGACTGATGCTATTTTATCATCCGCATTAAAAAAAGTCCACTTTAATTCAAAAGTTACTATCCCATTTTTCACGATAAATTCTGACATTTGTATTCCAAAATGACTTTGGAATTATTAGATTATTATCAGCAATAATTGTTGGCAAACAGTGAAAGCAATCCAAAAGATCATATGCTTTTTCATACTCCTCGTTCAATAATTGGCTTTCTAAATCTTTCATAACCTTGATCAGCAAAGAATATAAAGAAATATTTTTCACCAATTGATGAACAACGTAGACATTGTTATGGAAAGCAAAGTTCCATAATTCATTGTTAATTCCTTCAATACTGGAAATTGCCTTCCGTATTTGGTTATCATCTGTTTTTTCTGATTCTAGAACAGAAATAATTTTGGATACTATTATGGAATTATTCTTCTCGCTGATAGTATTTCGAATAATGGAAAGGGCAAATCCAATATCATATAAGTCATTCTTAAAAATCATTTTAAACCCTCCACTATATACTGGGTTTATCAATCCGCGTAATTCTAACTGTATTATTTCTAATATCCTTTTCAACTGAAACAAATAGATTAAGTCGATGCATTGCAAAAATAAGCGTGATGGTATCAATATACAATTTTTTGTTTATAATACCTACAAAATGGTATCCAGCACCAGGTGCAAAATAATCTAACTTATCATTATTTCTTTCAATTAATATAGCATTGTCTATGTCAAGTATATATTCAGTCCCATTTAAATAAAAAGAGCCCTTGTTATCACTCCAAAAAAGAGTTATATTCGTCTTCTCTAATACCCAGACAAAATCAAATACCATCAATCCATCTTGCCAAATGATTTCGTCTATATTTTTATATTCTCTTCCGTAGATCATTACTCTATCAACATGGTATTGTTTCTCCTTTTTATAATGCACATTGCAACTCCATAATAGAACACATGGAAAAACACCAATAATCAGTAATATCGAAAGTATCCTTTTAAAACAAATATGCTTTTTATTCATTTTTCCACCTCAATATTGAATATATACAATCAATTTTAAGGGTACCATTTGGAAGGAAAAAGTTGCAGGCAACTCCATTCAAAAATTCTGAATAAGTTTGCCATTTACTTACGCCCCAAGGATTGTTTGTACGTGTTTTTTGTTACGTTAAATTAATACCAGTCACTACTACCAGATGGCCTTCACCTGAACTGATCCCCATATAATTGAGTCACTAAACCCACGGTTTTCTTTATTCTCGCTAAGACTATACTTATTTGCTTTCAGCGGCAAACAGCAGTATCTTTTTGCCAAATTCAGCCTCCTTGAATCAAGGATAACACATTCTATCTTTTTTATCAATCCTATTTTGCATTAAACGGTTGTGAACAGTATCCGCCGGCAAATCAAATGCTGCCTGATCCTTAATCGATAAAACGGCCTTTTAAGGCGATTTGCCTTCAGTAGGTTAAACTATACCACCCTGCCCTGCAGAATCGATTACAGACGATTTTTACCCCCGAAAACGCGGGGTTTGATTGACGAAAAATCGACGCATATTGGAGTGCGGTATCACGTTGATTGGCGCGGTCTTATTGTCCCCTCCCTACCCTTTCCGATTTATCGCAAGGCGCGCATTTGTGGTACGAACGGCCTTGCCGCCCGCCCAAAATGCAGATGCGAGCTAAGCCCGAGCCCCTATATTTTTCTCGTCAGACTGGCTCTGTGAAGGGAAGGCAACTGAAAAAGAAAACAGCCCCGGGACGTTGATTTCGAGGCTATTTTTGAGTGCGGATAGCAGAACCCCCACCTGTATGAGAGAACTCTCACACGGACCTGA
>JAFWQX010000125.1 GCA_017508875.1 Clostridia bacterium
AACTGCATTTGCTGAGACCGTTTACACCGATACCGAGGGTGATATCATTTGGGATGACGGTTTCTGGCTTTCTAGCGATAGTGAGACACCGGCGAAGCACAGCGGCCGTACGATCGACGCTGTTATCAACGCGAGCGGCGCCATCTCGGAACTCGGCGTGCCGAACTACTGGGCCAGCAATCCTGCTGTTGAAGGAATGGCCAACGCTGTCGCTCATGTCAACGTCTACAAATTTGACGTAAACTATGCCAAGACGAAGCAGGGAACACCGGTTGCTTCTGCTGAGATCGAGCTGGCCGGCGACTCCAACGTAGGTACAACAACTGAAGTTGCGGGTACGAACTGCAAAGTTACCGCTAACGGAAATGCCGGAATTATGCTGAAGTTTGACACCGCGCTTCCCGCCGGACAGTATGTTGTTGAATTTTCACAGGTCGCGCAGGTTGAGATGACGCACTATCTCGTTCTGCCTATGATGCAGAAGGGATATCCGAACGACACGGTAGCCTACTACCGCAACGGCGAAAAGGACGAAAATCTTACGCTCAGACTTGCTGTAAACCTTGACGGCGAACTGCTCACTCTCATTCCTGATGGAGAAGAGCCTGCTACCCAGCCCGGCACCGAGCCTGCTACCCAGCCCGGTACTGAACCTGCTACCCAGCCCGAGACCGTTCCTCAGACCGGTGACTTCTCCGTAGCTATGTTCGCAGTTATCGCTGTTCTTGCTATGGGCGCAGCTGTCGTTTTCATGAAGAAGAAAGCTTTCTGATTTTGTAAAACAGGCAGACATTATTAACCAAAATCAACAGGCCGCGAGTGATCGCGGCCTGTTGATTTTTGAATATAAAAACGTTATTTAACAAATGAGCTTACAGCGATTTGAGAAGATTTGTGAGCCTTGATGCTATGATCTCGTGTCCTGCGCGGTTGGGATGAAGTCCGTCGGGAATGTACATTTCCTGAACAGCCGGGATCGAGGGCTGAAGGCCGGAATTGCGCCAGAGATCGAGCACCGGTATCGAATAATGCTCGCATACTTCGCGAATGATCTGCACGTAGAGTCCAAGGGGAGCGTACGTACCGACCGGCTTAAAACCGTCGCCTGCGGGATTGTCCTCAAAAAGCCTGTGGAGCGGTGTGATGAACACTATCTCGGCTTTCGGATAGCGCGTTTTTAAATGCGTGATGAGACAGTGAAGAGCGCCGTAGAAGGTGTCAACGGTGCGGTCAGACATTGTCCCGGGCTGAGCGTCGCCGTGCCCGAAATCATTCGTTCCGCCGAATACGACGATCACGTCAGCATCCGGGGCCATATCGTCAACGCGCGAATCGTAGTACATGTCAAACAGCGGATTTTCAGAAGGCTTCTGGTTGCGCGCGATCCTTGTCCCGCCGATCCCGTAGTTTCTGCATACAGCGCCGGTCTCGTCTGCGATCATCTGGTCAAACCTGTAGTCCGTACCGTGCCCCTGAGTAATGCTGTCACCCAGGAAATTAATTTTCTTGCCCTTTAGTTCCATTCAAAATTCCTCTCTTTCTGAATTCGAAATCTTCATCACTGAAATAAGTATTATCGCCCTCTCTGAATTGAAGGGAATACAGCTTTTTGTAAACGCCGCTTTCTTTGCGGATAAGCTCGTCATGCGTGCCCTGCTCGATCACGCCGCCGCCCGCAATTACCGCGATCTCATCCGCATTGCGTATGGTTGAAAGGCGGTGCGCGACAACGATCGTTGTCCGCCCCTTGCACAGCTCGTCGAGCGACTGCTGGATAAGGATTTCGGTCGTGTTGTCAAGCGCGGACGTGGCTTCGTCGAGTATCAGTATGGCGGGATTTTTCAGGAACACGCGGGCGATCGAAAGGCGCTGCTTCTGGCCTCCTGAAAGCTTAACGCCTCGCTCTCCGATCTCGCTGTCGTACCCGTTCTCGAGCGTCATAACGTAGTCGTGGATATTGGCCCGCTTCGCCGCCTCGATCATTTCCTCCTCCGTAGCGTCGAGCCTGCCGTACATAATATTGTCCCGTATCGATCCGCCGAACAGGAACACGTCCTGCTGCACGATCCCGATATTCCGCCTGAGCGACTCTTTGCTTATGGTGCGTATGTCGTGACCGTCGATGCTGATCGATCCTTCCGTAAGCGGGTAGAAAGCGGGGATAAGGTGGCAAAGAGTCGTTTTACCGCCGCCCGAAGGTCCGACGAGTGCAAGCTTCCTGCCTTTGGCAACGTGCAGCGTGACGTCGTCAAGAACGTTGCCCGCGCCGTAGCTGAACGTGACGTGGTCAATATCGATATTGCCCTCTGCGTGTTCGAGCGTTATGGCGTCAGGTGCGTCTTCTTCCGGCTCCACGTCCATTATTTCAAGGAATCGCGAGAAGCCCGTCACGCCGTTCTGGTACTGCTCCATGAACTGTATGAGCGTCGTGATGGGGGAAATGAACAGGTTCACCGATACGATAAACGTCGAATAATCGCCGAAATTGATTCGCCCGGCGTAAAGGAACAGGCCGCCGGCTATGAGTATCACCACGTTGAACGCGTCGGTGATAAACGACGTGGACGAATGGAACCTCGCCATCGCCTTGTACGACTTGCGGCAGGCCTCACGGAACAGCGAATTGCTCTTCTCAAACTTCTCCTGTTCCTTCTCCGCATTGGTGTACGCCTTGGTGACGCGGATGCCAGTGACCGAGCTCTCGATTGAAGCATTGATCATCGCCGTAGTCTTGCGCCTCTCGGCAAAAGCGTCGCGCATCTTTTTGCGGCATATGCCGGCAACGACGGCGAGCAGCGGGGCAACGGTGAATATTATGAGTGTGAGGATGACGTCGATCGTGCTGAGGTAAATGAAGGAGCCGATTATCATTATCCCGCTGATGAACAGATTTTCCGGCCCGTGGTGTGCAAGCTCGCTGACGTCGAAAAGGTCGCTCGTTATCCTCGACATTATTTTACCGGTCTCGTGGTCGTCGTAGAACGAGAACGGCAGTTTCTGGAGGTGTGCGAAAAGGTCCGAGCGCATCTGCTCCTGCATCCCGACGCCTATCATGTGGCCCCAGTACTGCACGAAATAACGTAGCAGCATCCGGACAATATACAGCCCGAGCACCGTGAGGCCGGCAATTATTATCGCCTTGTACAGCTTGTTCGGGATGAGGTCGTTAAGCATCCTGTTGGTTATGATCGGATAGACCATGCCGATCAGCGAGATAAAGAAGGAAGCGAGCATGTCGAGCGCGAACAGCTTCTTATGCGGCCTGTAGTATTGGACAAACCTTTTGAATAGGTGCTGTGGTTTTTGCTGCTGTGTTTCTTTGTTCTCGCCCATGGTTCCGTGCTCCTGTCTCCCTGTCTCTTGTCGGGTCATATGGGTATTATATGACAGGGGAGGGGGTTTGTTCAATGGGGAATTGCAAGTGGGCTCTACTCCCAAAATCGTAATACCTTTTTGCCCTTTTATTTACTTTTAATGCTGCGATATAAATTTAGGAAGTACGAAATATGGCAAATCTTGCAAAACTGGTCTTGCTATGTTTGAAGCTCCGT
>JAFWQX010000126.1 GCA_017508875.1 Clostridia bacterium
ACATGATTTGAGGGAGTTATCCTTTTCAATGTCTCTATTGAAATATTGGTATCTACAAACACAGGCTTTCTCTGCTCCTTAAGCCCGTCAAGGATCCTGAGCTCCAATATCTCACATTCATGAGACACACCGTCCATCCATGCCTTGTATTCTTCTGGACTTCTCCTGATGAAGTCATGCCAATCCCTTAGATCACGAGTGTATGTCAGAAAAGGGAACTCTGCACTGTCCAACTCTGACAATAGCTGATCGTGATAGTTCTCTTCACACAGGATGCCATCATATTTCTCTGCAAGCAGTTTTGTCATCGTTGATTTGCCTGCATAGGCTGTACCAGTAATAAAATACGCGTTGTCAAATCTCATGTCTTACTCCACATTCTTCGGCTCATAGGGTACTGAGATGAAGTCCTTCTTTTGGTGGTACAAGTAGCATACAGTCTCGACGGTTGTCCGCCTGAGCAACCGAATATCCATCATTTACTTCCGAAGCCACTGCTGCGTTTCCTTATGGGTCTTTTTATAGTTCTTCCAGAATAAAAGGAAGCATATATACAGGGTAAAGCTTCAGCATTCCTGCATTACCGATATCTTTTTGTGATAACAGAATCTGATCAGCCACATGTTTGGAGTATTTTTTTTGGAAAACAGTTATTGATTCATGCTTTCCCAGTCCTGATGATTTGACCTCAAGCGGAACTATTTTTGTTTTTGAAGATAGAAGAAAGTCGACCTCATAGTAATGAGAACTGTTCTCTTTTTCCCAGGTATGATAGTAGAGTTTTCTATCCGCGCTGCTGATAAGCTGCGCAACTGCATTCTCATATAGATATCCCAAATCTGCCGGAAGCGAGTCACTGAGAAGCTTTGTATAGATGCCGGAATCCGTCTCTTTGGATGAATTGAAAATCATAGTTGTGAAGAGCCCGGTATCTGCAAGATATAGCTTAAACACATCACTGTCCATCGTCTGCGATAAAGCTATGCTCGGATTATGAACATTATAGCAAGGCAATACGGTCTTTGAATCCAACAAGTCATATAGACGTTCCTGATCTTTATCTATTTTCTTTTTTCCTGTCGCAGCCGATATAACATAACTCCTTTTGTCAATCGCAAGCTGACCGGGAATAGAATCATACATTCTCCCAATCAAACCGGAATTATCTATTTTGAAAAAATCATCTTTATAAAGATCTATGATCTCTCTTTTAACTTCGTCAATCTCTGTAAAGTTCTTTCCTTCTGCATACGCCACTACAGCCTGCGGCATACCACCAACGGCCATGTAGATTCTGAAGTCGCGCATGAGTTTTCTGTTCAGGGAGTTACCTACCGGTTTACCGTATTGATATAGTTCTCGAAGAACATGGTATGTGTCATTCCCGATTGCCCACATAAATTCCTCATAATCCATTGGGTAGATCGGAATTTTCATTTCTTCTGATGGAAGAACAATATCTTTTACATTTTTCTTTATACTGATCAGAGAGCCTGTCTCAATATAATCATATCTTCCATCCGCCACCAGGTATTTGATTGCTTGCCTGGCTTTCGGCATCAGTTGGATCTCATCAAATATAATGACAGATTCTCTTCTATACAAAGTAATACCTGTTGCGGTTTGCAATCTTAGAAAGAAGATATCCGGATTTGCGATGTCATCGAAAGCATCGTATACATCCTTTGTGATATTTGCAAAATCGATCTTTATGTATGATCTGTACTCCTGTTTCGCAAACTCTTCCGCAATCGTCGTTTTTCCGACACGTCTGGCGCCTTCTAATAGTACAGCGTATTTTGGAGCCCTATTATCTTTCCAGTATTTCAGTTTGTCAAAGGCTTTTCTTTTAAACATAAAACCTCCAGCCCGCATGTAAAATGCCGTTTCTTCAATATTACAAGTCAATTATACTACCGTTTCTTCAGATTCGCAACGCCATGTTCCGATATTTCTTGATTAATCATGAAGTTTCCTACCGTTTCTTCAATATTCAAAGAGACTCTGGCCGAGCAACAGCCAGAGTCTCTGTTTGAACCAGTAACTGCTGGTCATGTATAAAACCTCACAAATATCGTATTATTTCAACGAAACAGTCTAGTTACGGTCAATTCAACATTTTCTGTTTTTGCCATTTATATACTCTCCAAATACTTATTCGCATCTTCCCTTGATCGGAAAATATGTATTTCTTTTCCAGCACCATACTGTTCCAGCAATCCATATATCCGGGGAAGCTTTGTTTCAGGAAAATCGATGATCCACTGCCGAAATTCTTCATCAAGCTCTTCTTCTACCCAGGGTATCTCTTCTCTCTTTTTCCCTACACGTGCTTTGGCTCCGGCAAGGCAGACCTCCAATGGATAATCCAGAAGAAAAACTGTATCGCAGTATTTGAGACGTATCTCTATCGTTCTTCCATAATTACCATCTATAATCCAGGTATCCGTCTTCAGGATAGCCATTAGTTTCTGATCGAACTCATCCTTGGTAATGGTTGTCCTGTCCGGCAAATGCCATATCATATCAAGATAATACAACGGAAGTCCCGTTATATCCCTAAGCTGTCGTGCAAAGGTGCTTTTGCCTGCTCCGGGACTGCCGATAATAATAGCTCTCTTCATTCTATTTCTTAATCCTTCTGATTTATTCTCCAATGTCCATATCTGTTACCACCTTCACGGGAAATGCGTTCACTGTCACGAAGTCTCTTCATTTCTCGCTCAATGGTTCTTTTAGGAATACCCAGTGATTCAGCCATCTCAGAAACTGTGACAGTATCATCTGCACGGATCAATTCAATAATCTTTGCCGCCAATCCGCCATCTATTCCGCCACTTAATCCGCCAATCTGGCGGTTTGGTGCTTTGGGCTGATCTATAAGGGCACTCTTAAGCGCCTATGATAATCCTCCATATCGACATCAAGAGTAATTTCTTTCGATCGGGTGTTGCTCATTCGCTGTAAAAGCGCGATACTTTCCACATGCCCCGTGTCCGGGAACATATTGACCGGCTGCACGGCTTCGATACGGTAAAGTTCATCTGCGCAAATGGATTTCAGGTCGCGGGCAAGCGTCGCGGGATTGCACGAGACGTATATGATGCGCGAAGGTGCAAGCGCTCGAAGCGACGCGATAAGCACTTCGTCTGTCCCCTTCCGCGGCGGATCGATAATGACGATTCCGGGCTTACCGGGGTCGATCCGCCCGATCACTTCGGGAACGTTGCCGCAGATAAAACCGGCCCCGCCGATACCGTTAAGCACAGCGTTGCGGCTGGCGTTGTCAACGGCGGAATCGACGATCTCGATACCTGTCAGTTTCGGGAGCGCGGCATCAGGATGGTCCTTGCGGAAGCGATCGATCAGGTACAGGCCGATCGTTCCGGCGCCGCAATAAAGATCCAGCACCTGCTCGCCCGGCGTCAGACCCGCAAACCGGTAAACAGTGTCGTAAAGCATCTCGGCTCCGGCGGTACTGACCTGAAAAAACGAATCAGGAGAGATCAAAAAACGCGTTGTCCCAAGCACACACTCGAGCTCGGTCCGGCCGAAGAGGAGGCGCAGAGAACCGCCCAGAACGGCATTGCCCGCACCGGTCGAAGAGCACAGCCATAATGAGGCGAGTTCGGGAAAAGCAGCGCTAAGCGAGGCCGTCAGTTCGGATTCGAAAGGCAGTTTGCGGGCATTGGCGGTGATGATCGCCATTGCGAGCCCGGTGCGGTCGCTGATGCGCACCGTCAGGTGCCTGAGGATCCCTTTTCCTGTCGCTTCGTCGTACGCAGGGATCTTTCGTTCGGATGCCAGTGCTTCTATCTTTTCGCGAATTGCGGCGGCAAGCGGATTTTCGTGCGGGCAAGGTTTTCCCGGTTCAAAGGGTACGGGTCTGTGCGAGGCGCGGGCGTAAAAGCCGGTGCGTATGCGGCGGTCAATTTCAAAAAAGGGATAGGCGGTCTTGTTGCGCAAATGATTGCCCTCAGGAGAAATGCATGGAAGTACGCCGGGATAACGCGTCCCGTCCGCTCCGAGGGTGTCAGAAGAGCCGTTCTCCGCCCGGAATCCGCCGGTACCGGAAGAGCCGTTGTCCGCCCGGAACCCGCCGGTACCGGAAGAGCCGTTGTCCGCCCGGAACCCGCCGATGCGTTCGATACAGTCCGCAACACGCTGCGTACCGAGCGATAATTGACCCTCCTCCGTCACATGCAGGTAAGCACAGCCTCCGCAGCCTTTCGCGTAATACGGGCAGGTCACTTCGCGCCTCAGCCCGGAGTCGTTTTCGCGGCTGATAACGCGCGCCACCGCATAGTTTGCGCTGACTTTTATCACTTTAGCCGTCCCACGCTCATCCGGCAGCAGGTCTTTGCAGAAAATGACAAATCCGCCCTGTATCCGCGCCACGCCGTCGCCGGCCTCGTTCACGGAATCAGGGCAGATCTCGATTATCTGATCCTTTTTTACGGGAGTTTCCATGCTTAACTCAGCCTTCCGGCGTGATCAGCGGACCGAATTCGCCGTCGTCCGTAGGCTGCGGTTCAGTCGCGGGACCTTCGGTGGGAGCGGGTTCTGTGGGTTCCTCGGGCGTGGGCGTAGTATCGTCAGGCACTTCGGTAGGCGTTGGATCGTCAGGAACGTCCGTAGGAGTAGGCGTAGGCTCCTCCGTAGGCGTTACAGTCGGAACGTCCGTTGGCGGAGGAGTACCCGGTTTTGTGCCTTTTATAACGTATTCCTGACGCACGTCGTACGACTCGACGCCGAGAAACTGCTTATCTTCCTTGCCGCCGCTCGTAACGATCAGATACAGGTTCAGCGTGTATCCGTTGATACCCGCCTGATTAATAATTGAAACACCTTCGTCGATCGTGGGATCGCTGAACGAGACCGACGTGTAAGGCGTGCGGCGTGCGATCTGCGAGGACAATTCTCTGGCCGGTCTGTCCTTCACGATCACCATATTCGACGGTATGAGCGCCGGATCGAGCGGTTTGCCTTCCTCGTCGAGGAAGTCGTCCTGGCCGAACAGCGTTCCGTTTATCTCAACTTTCGCAGTGCCGTTAACGAACGACGCCGTAATTTTCCACGGAAGCGAACTATTGTTCTTAATGCGCAGATCGACGTGCGCTTTTATGGAAGTGTACGCATCGAAGCCCATAAGCCCGAACAGCGGCGCATATTGATATTTCGTTCGCGTAATGATCTCGGCATTTGCCAGATACGCCGCATTGTACAGCGCCGTACTGACGTAAGCGATACCGCCGCCTTCCGCCGGATCGTCAAGCCCGAGATAATTCTCGTACGCCATCGTGTACCCCGTCCTGCTGTCGTACGCTTTAATCGATTCCATAAAGCTGAAGATCTCTCCCGGCATGATTATCAGACCATTGAGCTTCTGTACGGCGAGGTCAATGTTCTTCTCCCTGTTTTCGGCAAGCAGCGCCCTCGTCTGATCGTCGTCGGCAACGTTTTTAACGCTTCCGGCTCCGAGCACGTTCCGGAACAGCACTTTTTCGTAGAATTCTTTCGTTATGAACGAATGTTCCCGCATAAGCGGAAGAACTTCCGTTTCCCGCGGCGAAGGTTCGCCCGAATTTATGCGCTCGATTATCTGATCGAGCAGCTCGGAGTCGTACTCCGCACCGTCCGTTCCCTCCGAAATCCAGATCTCGGTAGGAGACCTGCGCTCGATCTTCGGCGCGATCGCCTTAAGAGGAAGGTCGTTAACGACGTTGATTTTAAGCAATTTAGTAAATTCCGTTACGTGCGGGACAATATTCACCGTGCCGCTTACGCTGCTCGTAGCGGTACCTTCGGCAAGTGATTTGAGAAGCAGATCGGTATAATCTTTCAGGCTCTTGCGGATATCTTCCTCGCCGAGCTCGAGCCCGTTGCTGCCGTAGGTAAATACCACCTGTTCTTCTTCGACGCGGTACGTAGGATCGACTTTCGTACGGTTCTTGGAATTCATACGCGTAATAATGTCGTTGATCGTAGCGTTATTTATCGAATTGTTCAGCGTATAGTTCCGCCCGGTCTCCCTTAACCTGATGACGGTGAACGCGCGGTTAACCAGATTTCCGCTTCTCGCGTAATTATAAATATCATCTATAAGCTGGTCCGTATCGGGAAGGACAATAATTCCGTCCTTGAGCGGGTAAACGAGCGAATCCTCTCCCGATTTTACGGTCAGCGTTGAGTTTGAAACGGGGGCAATGTACGTTTTGTTTATGTATTCGCTAAGTTCTTCGCGCGTCATTCCGGCCACGCTTTTTCCGTTCAGCGTGATGCCGTTATACACTCTGTCGCCGTCAACAGTCCTGCGGCAGAAGTCTATAAACATTATGGCAACAAATACGACCGCCGCGACGATCAGCAGCGAAACTATGATCTTAGCCAGCCTGCTCTTTACGCTGTAGCGCGTATCGTAATCGTCGTCGCTGTAGCTTTCAACGTAAACGACGCCCCTGGACGTTGTCATCGCGTGGCGTCCCTCGTGACGCGGCTCTCCGCTTTCTGCCTCAGCGCCGTTTCCGCCGCTCACGCGCCCTTTTCCGTCATTTTTATTGCCTTTTCCGCCTTGTTTTCCGCTTTTACCGCCCTTAAGGCTCTTCACTTCGCGCCTTCCCGCGGGCGCCGAATCGTATTTATCTTCAACGTCGTTTACCGCTTCGAAATCCACGTCTTCATCGTCCGCATCCGCAGCTCCGTCGTCGAAGTCGTCAACGCCGTCAAACAGTCCGTCGACCTCGTCTTCTATCAGGCCGCCCTGTTCGGCGCGTACGTCGGAGGGCCTTACGGGGGCAATTATAACGTCGTCGTCCTCGTCCGGCTCTTCAACGTAACCGTCCTCTATTTCGTCAATTTCATCTTTCAACTCATCCGCTTCGGGAAGCTGCTCTTCGGAGCCGTCGTTTATACGTTCGCTCAAACCCGTTTCCCCCTTTATCCTACGTATCTGTAGCTGAGTCTGCCCATAGGCATAGACTTTCCGGAGACATAATAATCCATAATATCCGACGGTTCGTCGATACCGTCCGCGAATTTGAAGTAGAACTGATTCACGCCCTCTTCAATTCCCAGCGCCGTGCGCGGCACTTTCACCTGCATGACGTTACCGTTAACGGTAAACTCTGCTTCTCCCGCCTGTGCAGCGCTGAAATCCGCGTTTAATTTCTCGACGCTGAGCTTTCCGGCGCCCGGTTCGCTGCGGCCGATAACGAATTCATAGCCTTCCCAGCCTTTTTTCTCGAGGCGTCCGGTCCCGATAAACAGGTTCATCCAGCCTTCGTCACCCGCTTCGCGCTCGGTGATATTCTCTGTGGCCTTGAGGAAGAAATAGAAATTGTCCACGTCGGAAGCCACGCGGATCTCCGTAACGTTGTTGCGCGCTTCTGCCTGCTCGTAATGGACCGTAGGCGCAGCCCCGTTGCTGTTGCGGGCTTTATTGACCACGATAGTGTCACGGAAAATGGCCTGAACACCGTCCCAAACTGAAACGTCGTCCGTCATCGGCACGGTTACGTAATTCTCCGCGAACTGACTGCCTTCTTCAAGTGCAACATTCTTATACGCGCGTATATTTTTAGCCAGCTGTATATAGAAAGCGTCGTTGTACCCGCCCTTCATCATCTCGGCATCGCGCGAAAATTCCATGTCCGCCAGGTCCACCATATCATATTCGTCATCGTAGTAGCCCTTACCCGCGACCCATTCGTTCCAGCCGGTCACGAAAACCGTCCCCGGATCTTCTTTAAGGGCAACGTCCCACGTTGACTGGAAAAACTGGCCTTCGTACGCTTTTTCCGGTTCGTTTTGCTGAGTCTCGACGTTCCAGCCGCGCCCCCAGTTTTTCGCACCACGCGTCAATGAAAACGACATCGGCAGAGCAGGGTGGCTGGCAACGCATACGTTTATTACGTCGTTATGTACCGGCGCCGGATACGTCCATTCGATCCACGGAAATCCGTTAGGCTTATACGCGTCGTTCGGCCACTGCGAATCGCGGAACGAGAAGAAGTTGAGTATCTCGTCCGGCAGCTCAGTGCTCTTGTAATCTTTTTCACGCGATCTGACCTCCGCCTGATCCGCCGCTTTGCTGATATTCCCTATAATGAGCGGCTTTCCGTCAACGTAGTACCAGACTTCTGAATGCGATCCTTTTTTATAATAGCTGTTGTACAGATTCGTAATGACGCGGTGCGAATACGCGTTCGTATAGAAAACGAGACCCGGTACTTTCCAGCCCTCGTTTATCATCTTTTTCGCTTCATTGATGATCCTCATGACGACCGAATCGTACGTAACGGCGTTGGTGACGTCAAATGCGTAGAAATCGACTCCGGCGAGCGTCAGGAGGGCCAGGTGACGGCGTATTACCCACGTGTCGGCGGAGTTATAATAGCCGTACATAGGTTCGCCCCAGAAATAGCCCTTTCCGGCGGGGGCAATTTCATTGTCCGACTTGAACATGATATCGAGCCCGTTCTCCATCGCAAGGATCTTGCTTACGTCGTAGATCTTATCCCCGCCGTGCTGCCCGAGCGTCAGAAAGTAGAAAATACCGACGTTGCGCTCTTTATCGCTTTTCTCCCCGGCCGTCGCGCCGAACGTACGTTCGAACTGGTCAATGCCTATAACAGGATTCACCGTGTATCCGTTTTGGTAGTACTCCGCCGGTGTGATGCCGTCAATTATTTTCACAGTGAATTCCTCCTTTTTTCCGTCTTTATCCGTACCGCCGTCTTTATTTCCGCCGCATGAAGCACAGAAGCCGAGCATCAGCGCCGCGGTCAATACAGCGCAGAGGAGCCTCCTGCCGGTTTTGTTTTTGTTTCGTTTTTCGGTCATATACGCATCCTTCATATAGTAACTGCCTTCGTGTGATTAAAAGTAACTGCCTTCGCGGCAATGCTCCGCCGGGTCTTTCCGCGAAAAGAAGGCAGAAATCCCCAGTTTGGCTTAAGTATACATTTGAAAGCGGTAAAAAGTCAAGCAAAGGAACGCTGCGGGCTCTACTGCGGGCTCTACTCCCAAAATCGTAATACCTTTTTGCCCTTTTATCTACTTTTAATGCTACGATATAAATATAGGAAGTACGAAATTTTGCAAATCGACAAAACTGGTCTTGCTATGTTTGAAGCTCCGTCTCCGGCCTGAAAATGAGCGAGCTCCGTCCGAAAAGACATACCAAATTCTGAATATCAAGCTTTTGGTATGTCTCAGGCTCTGTCTCTGGCCTGAAATTGAGCGAGCTCCGCCCGAAAAGACATACCAAATTCTGAATATCAAGCTTTTGGTATGTCTCGGGCTCTGTCTCCTGCCTGAAAATGAGCGAGCTCCGCCCGAAAAGACATACCAAATTCTGAATATCAAGCTTTTGGTATGTCTC
>JAFWQX010000127.1 GCA_017508875.1 Clostridia bacterium
GAAGGTCGTACGGCCGCATTCCGCCTTTTCCCTATTTGCGGCCGTCTAAATGAGCAATTCGCACGGCCGCTTTTCACCTTCTTATCTTTGGCGAAGCCGAATGAATAGCTAAGAATTTTGTTTGACCGAAATGCGAATCAATGTAGGGAGCGCATGAGACCCAAAATTCGTGCTATCATTCGGTTCGCCTTTTGCGGCCGTATAAATGAGCAACGAGGCCGCTTCGCCTCTGAACTCTTAACCCTTAACCCTGAACTCTTAACTTGCTATCGTGCCATCACTCGCTTCGCCTCTTAACCCTTAACTCTGAACTCTGAACTCTGAACTCTTAACCCTTAACTCTGAACTCTGAACTCTTCCTCGTTGCTAGTCATTGCTTTTTCGTTGCCGCCAATGTATAATAAACGGGCCGCGAGGATAAAAGAACAACAAACAGCGGCGGTTTGACGCCTATTGACGGTAATTGACGGTTATTGGCGCAAACCAGCGCCGGAGGGTAAAGATGATTAAAGTTAGTGAAACGAAGGAATATGACGTAAATCCTAAGAGTATGATATATGATTCATTTGCGAAAAGCTATGCGCGCTATGCAGACGCACAGAAAGAGGTCCCGCCGGACACCGTCACAATGATTTTTTCTGTTATCAGCCTCGTACTGCTGATCGGAATGTTCATTCTTACGGCGACGCGCTTCACTGCCGAAAAAGCGCTATGGTACGGAGCCAGCATCGTTGTCGCCGCACTGACGGGATATATCGTGTTTCGCTATCTTAAACAAAGAGACGCATATCTGAAAGCGGCAGGAAAACCGAATACGATAAACACCAAGCGCGCAGAATTTGTTGCCCTGTTCGGCGGCGACGCTGAGCTCGAAGAAACAACGCTTGCCGGCGATTTTCAGGATCAGGTTAAAAGACTCAGAGACAGAGAGACGGACGAAGTGCGTAAAAACGCGCTTAAGAACGTATTTGACGACCTCACCATCAAGAACAATCCGGACCTGCCCGTTTGCAGACTCGTAACGGCGCTTCCCGAACGCTTCACACAGTCCCGCACGAGGCTTTATATGAAAAAGGACGGGGACAAATTTGTCTTCTTCGATATGAACTGGGCAAGTCCGATCGGGCAGATCGAGTGCGATGAGGACGACATCATCTCCTACGGGCGGTTCTCAACTTATCCCGCGTCAATAAACACGTCGGGCAGCAAGATCAGGCCCGAGTCCGGGATCGTTGAACTGGCCGGGGAAAACGGAAAACCGGTGTATATTGACTTTGTTGACGACGAGTTCGAGAAGGCGCTCAAGTTCCTGCCCAGACGCAGGGAAAAGAAATGATCCGATATAAACGGTAAACAGCGGCGCCCGGTGGAATGACAATTCTGACAATTCTGCCGGGCTGTTTTCTTTTATATTTCACTTTCCAACTTCTCTGAAATCTGCTATAATCCGGACAGACGATTATTTCCGCCGCGGAGATAATGCTTCGCGCGCGGAGCGGAGGATATAGATTTTTTATGAGTTCGGAATTCAGAGTTAAAATCGATAAAGTTGCAGTATCGGAAAGTGACAGGAAAATCACTGTATATTGCTATTTTGAACCAATTGACGCGACGCAGGAGCAGAAGGATGCTTTTCGTAACGGGCTGGCGAGGCGCACCGGATTTCCGGAGCTTAACGTCGTATTTCTTGAAAAAGCCCAGGCGCCCGATGCTGTACCTGTACCCGATGCTGCACCTGTACCCGATGCTGCTCCGGCGCCTGACGATACGCAGATAGCGGACCCGGAAGCGGGAAACTATGTCGCTGAACCTGACGATCAGGGCGGATACGATACGTTGCCCCCGCTCCCTCCTGAGCCTCCGGAAGATATTGACGCCGCAGGCGGAATGTCAGAAACCGCCTTGGAACCCTCGGGCGAAACGGCAGAAACCGCCATAGAATTTGCAAACGGAGCCGTTCCGGCAGACGCAGGCGCGGCAGAGGGACCGGCGTATACGGAAGAAATGCGCACTGACGCAGAAACTGCAGACATAAGAAATACCTCCCATACACAGGCTGTCGAAGTTGAGACCGTGACTGTTAATTTCAGCGCGGCTGAATATGAAAAAGAGGTGGAAGCCCTTGCGCGTGCAGACAGCCAGAATCACAGATATTTCGGCGAAGGCGGCTCCGGAGGAGGGTACGCACAGAGATCTCCGGGAGCAGGATTTTATAACGGAAAAGGCGACGGAAAGCGCAATAAAAAAACGCGCATAACTCCGCCCGAAGGCACCGAACCTCCGACGGACAGAAACGGAAACGTCATACTCATCGGTAAGGATTTTGACGTTCCTACTGTCAGAATGGCCGATATAAGCGCCGATTCGGGCTACGTAGGGCTCGCAGGCAGGGTCTTCAAATACGAAACTAAAAAGTTGAGCAGCGGGTCGTTCATTGCCATCATATCCGTGACGGACGAGTCATATTCCGTCGTGGCCAAATTCTTCTTCCAGGCGGAAGATCTCGAATACGTTGACGGCTTTTTCAAAAAGAACAAATACGTGCGTATGTACGGCGAAGCGGCGCTCGACAAGTTCACGCACGAACTCACCGTCATGGCGAAAGCGATAATTGCCGCCAGACACGAAGAGCGTATGGACGATGCGGAGAAAAAGCGCGTCGAGCTCCATCTGCACACACTTATGAGCGCCGTTGACGCCATCACGAGACCGGGCGAGCTTATGGACACGCTGATACGCTGGGGCTGGGGCGCATGCGCCATAACCGACCACGGCGTCGTTCAGGGGTATTCGGAGATCACGTCGATATACAAAGATTATAAAAAGAAGCATCCTGAGCACGAATTTAAATTCATATACGGGTGCGAGGCGTACCTTTGCCACCAGACGCCGGACATGAGCCCTGAAGAAGCGAAAAAGCTGCCTACGTACCACTGCATCATCCTCGTTAAAAACTATACGGGACTTAAGAATCTATATCAGCTCATCACAAAATCCAACCTTGACTACTACCATAAGCGCCCCAGAATGCCTAAATTCGAGATCGACGCACACCGCGAAGGCTTGATATTGTCGCCGGCGTGCTCGCTCGGCGAACTGTATGACGCGGTAATAAACGGCGAGAGCGACGAGAGGCTCATGGAGATAGGCAGCTGGTACGACTATTTCGAAATCCAGCCGACCGGGAATAACATGTATCTCGTGCGTGAAGGCACGGTGGATTCCGAGGAAGATATCAAACGTTTAAATCTTAAGATGATCGAGATCGCGGACAGACTGGGGAAACCGGTCGTTGCCACGTGCGACGTACACTATCTGAGACCCGGCGACGCTATTTACCGCGAAGTGCTGCAGGCGGGGCAGGGGTACGACGATTATATGAATCAGCCTCCCGTATATTTGCGTACGACGAAGGAGATGCTTGCTGAATTTGAGTATCTGGGTGACAGGGCGCAGGAAATAGTCGTGGATAATACTATAAAGATCGCCGATATGATCGAAAAGATCCTGCCCGTGCCGAAGGGGAACTACCCGCCCAGCATTCCGGGCTCCGACGAGACGCTGCGCACGTCCGCATATGAAAAAGCGAAGGCAATATACGGAGATCCGCTGCCCGAACTCGTTGAAAAGCGCCTGACCAGGGAGCTCGACGCGATCATCGGCAACGGGTATTCGATCATGTACATCATCGCGAAGGAACTCGTCGCGGAATCGGCCAGAAACGGGTATCAGGTAGGGTCCAGAGGTTCGGTAGGATCGTCATTGGCCGCGTACATGGCCGGGATCACGGAGGTGAATTCTCTTCCTGCGCATTACCGCTGCGATTGCGGCTACCTCGAATTCCACGAAAATGAAGGGTACGACTGCGGCTTTGACATGCCCAAAAAGACTTGCCCGAAGTGCGGAAAAGAACTGATCCGCGACGGCTTCGATATCCCGTTCGAAACGTTCCTCGGATTCAACGGAGATAAGGTCCCGGATATCGACCTGAACTTCGCGTCCGACGATCAGCCCAACGCACATAAATATACGGAAGTGCTGTTCGGTAAGGGAAAGGTCTTCCGCGCCGGTACCGTTACGGGCCTCGCGGAGAAGAACGCCAGAGGCTACGTGCTGAAATATCTGGAGCGCAGCGGAAAAACCGCCAGCAACGCCGAAATCGACCGCCTCGCTTCCGGATTCGAAGGCGTGAAAAAAACGACCGGCCAGCATCCCGGCGGAATTATCGTAGTTCCGAGAGACAGAGACATACATGATTTTACGCCGGTCCAGCACCCGGCGGATAAGCCCGATTCAGACACGATAACGACGCATTTCGAATTCAAATATCTGCACGACACGCTGCTGAAGCTCGATATTCTCGGCCACGAAGGTCCCGAAATGCTGAAGCTTCTGGAGAACTATACAGGCGTAGACAGCCGCAGCGTGGATATAAACGACGACTATATGCTCTCGATCTTCAGCTCGCCCGACGCGCTTAAGATGGATATGAGCAAAGTAAAAATAAATATGCCTCTGGGCACGTACGGAGTCCCTGAACTCGGCACGAACTTCGTCATTAAGATGCTGATGGAGACGCGCCCGAAAAAGGTATCGGAGCTCGTGCGTATTTCGGGCCTTTCCCACGGCACAGACGTGTGGTCCGGAAACGTCCAGACGCTCATAGAAAGCGGAACGTGTACGCTGTCCGAAGCTATATGCTGCCGCGACGACATAATGCTGTATCTGATAAATAAAGGTCTCGACAAACTCATGTCGTTTACGATCATGGAGAAGGTCAGGAAGGGCAAGGGTCTCACTCCCGAGTGGGAGGAGGAGATGCGCGCGCACAACGTCCCGGAATGGTACATCGAATCGTGTAATAAGATAAAATACATGTTCCCGAAGGCACACGCCGTCGCCTACGTAATCCTTTCGCTGCGCATCGCGTGGTTCAAAGTTTACCGTCCCGACGCGTACTACGCCGCCAGATTTTCGCTCAAGATCGACGACTTCGACGGGGCCAATATGCTTCACGGCCTTGACCGCCTCTACGCGCGTATGTCGGCAATGAACCTCCTGAATACCGGGTCAGATGCGATGGCCGGTGACGATGACGGCGGTTCCGGATTCGATGATTTCGGCGACAATGACGATTCGGATGATGATTCCGGCAGCGGCGATCTCAGTGCGAAGGATAAGAGCCAGGCTGCGGTCTATTACCTGCTTGTGGAGCTTTATGCGCGCGGCCTGAAGTTCCTGCCTATCGACATTTACGAATCTGACGCGAAAAACTTCGTGCCTACGCCTGACGGGATCCGCCCGCCGATCGGCTGCCTCCAGGGCGTCGGAACGTCCGCCGCCGAGAGCATCGTCAATGAAAGCCGCAGGCGCAAGGCGAGGGGCGAAAAGTATATTTCGATCGATGATTTCCAGGCTTCCACCGGCGCGAATAAGTCAGTAGTCGAGGCGCTTAAGAGCGAAGGGTGCCTCGCGGGCCTCCCCGAAACGAATCAGGTATCCCTGTTCGATCTGTTCTGAGCTGCTATGTACGAAATTGACTACGATCTGCTTGCAAAGCAAACTTTATCGTTGTGTGAAGGCGGGGACGGTTCCCCGGCTTTTGAAACTGCGTGTCTCGCAAACGTTTCTGCGCTGCTCTTCGACGCGCTCGCTGACGTGAACTGGGCGGGTTTTTACCGCCTGATGCCCGATGGATCGCTTTTGCTGGGGCCCTTTCAGGGCAAACCCGCATGCATGGTCCTCGCGGCGGGTAAGGGCGTATGCCAGGCTGCCGTGGCTTCCGGACGCAGCGTTGTCGTCAATGACGTTCATGCTTTCCCGGGGCATATCGCATGCGACAGCGCCTCGGCGTCCGAGATCGTTGTCCCGCTCCGCCGCTCTGACGGCATCCTCTGGGGCGTGCTGGATATCGACAGCCCGGTAAAAGGGCGGTTCGGGGAAATTGACCGCACCGGTCTGGAGAAAATCGGGAAAGCGTCTGAAACAGTTCTGTAACTGTTGTGTATTATCTGTAAAAGCGAACAGGATGGGATACGGCGATGGACGAAAGATCGTTAATGGCCTTTATAAAAAAAATATTGCTAAACGGATCGCCCGAAAAAGCAGGTTTTTCTCTGAATCAGCTTGCGGAGATCCTGCGTATGCAGCACGCGGATCCCAGCCAGATCAAACTTGTAAAAGAAGCCGCAGAATCGGCACGGGAAGCCAGAGACGCCGCTGCGAAGCCGGATTTTCTCAAGCAGGATCTGGTTTTGGCAATAAGAGCATCCAAAAAACGCAGAAGAGAAGAAGAACTTTATTCGAGAGGAAGATGCTGATATGGGCAATTATATGGACCGGACATATCTTGCCATCGACGGCGTCATCCTTACTTACTCCGGAAATGATGAGATCCTCCAGATTCCCTCAAAGCTTATGGATATGGATATCGTACGGCTCGGAGACGGAGCTTTTATGGAATCGCTGATAGAGCATGTCATAGTTCCTGAAGGAGTAAAAACGATCGGAAGGAGAACGTTTTATGATTGCCCGCGCCTGAGCCAGATCGAATTACCGGGTTCTTTGGAAAGCATAGAATTTTGGGCTTTTAACAGATTGCCGATGCTCACTTCTATCACCGTCAACGACCTGGCATTATCGAAGAAGCAATTTATAACTCTTAAACAATCCGGAATACCCGTCGGAGGCACTAAATATATTGTCACCGATCCGTCGCCATTAACGTTGATTATGCAGATCTTCGAAAATGTCGAAATATTGCCTGCGAAATTTATCCCGAACACAATTTCGCGTCTGTTCGAAGCGCCTGATTCTAATACGTTCTCTGAATCCGCAAGCTATAACAGTTTCCGTTTTGGCATTTCAGGAGGGAAAGAGCAAACAGAAGAGTTCCGGACCGCGATCTCCGACATAAATAATCCTGTCGATCCGGAAACGGAGAAGCAGCAGGATGAGCTGCTCAAAAAAGAGTATAGGGCAGATATACAAAAAACGGCAATTATTTTTCTTGATACGGAGAATTATTCGAACTCCGGCGACACTTATTACGTCAGGGCGGAGATCCGGTTCGGGTTTTTTTTCTGGCAAACTCTCCTTCCTGTTTATCATGAAAGGAAGCAATATTATCTGTACAGACGCAATTATCTCAGCAGAAACGGCGGGGATAAATATTTAAGGGTCGACGTAGCGATATTGAACGATAAAGGGCTGGTAACGAACAGAGAAGAGGCGGAGGAAGTTTATGCAAAATACAGAATGCTGTCACTTCTCTGATCTTGAAAATAAGGTCAAAGACGTCTGTATTCTCGGCCGGACCGTTCCGGTAAAGAACTATATCTGTTCGCCTGACGGGGTCAATTACCGCCTTAAAACGGATCCCGTGCGCCTTCAGCTCGCTCTGCTTCCGCTCTCATTCTGCCCTGCGTCATGCCCGTTCTGCCTGGCAACAGACACCGGCAAACACCTCCGGATCGACACCGCAAAACTTGAAAAAACGATGAAACTTCTTAAAGCGGAAGACAGAGTACGCGGCATAAAAATCACGGGCGGAGAACCATTTTATGATATTGACCTTCTGAACGAAGTGATCAATATTCTGTTTTCGGTATTCGGAGAAAGTATGGAGGTGTCCGTCAGCACCAACGGGATCGGGCTCGGGGATCTTGACAAGCTCGATAACCTGGAACTTCTGGAATCGATACATATAAGCAGGCATCATTACGATGATGACGTAAACAGATCACTTTTCGGAGGGTTTCAGGTTCCCGGCGCGAAGGAACTTAAAGCAGCGATCGATCCGGTGCCGTTTAAGGACATATTTGTTTTTAACTGTATGCTGCTGAAAGGTTATATCGATTCTAAAGAAGAGGCACACCGTTTTTTAGATTTTGCGATCGAAACAGGCGTTCCGAAAGTAGGTTTCATGGTCTGCACGCCGGTAAACAGATTTGCCGAGAGTCACACGCTGCCCTTCGAATCTGTTATTCGCGACGATGACGATTCGATACTGTTTACAAGGGGATTTTACGATCATGAATATTGCCACTGCCGCGACGGCGTTTACGTTTCCCCGGACGGCAGGCTGATAGAACTGTATGGAAGGGATACGGCGGGATGCGGCGTGCCTTATTCAAGAGGGCTTGTTTATGATTACGACGGCCATCTGAAAGACGGCTTCGGGGGTAATATTATCATCTGATAAAAGGGAAAAAGCTGTGACTATTGAAGAGAAAATCAAAAAATTCAAGATAGACCTGCTGCGCAAATTGCCGTTCTACGGCGACATTTTGCTGATGATGCCTATTGTCCGTAACGACAACATTCCGACTGCGCAGACAAACGGCAGAAAGATAGAGTATAACGGCCGCTTCCTGGAATCGATGTCTGCCGGTCAATGCAATTTTATTATTATGCACGAAGTCTTCCACGTTCTTCTGCATCATTGCAGCCGGTCAAAGGGAAGGGTCCCGCAGCTTTGGAATATCGCGGCGGATCTCGTCGTAAATGACATGCTGCTCAGGCTGCAATATGATATGAGGCGTTATCAGATCGAATTCGAAAAGCCGGACGACGGACTTTTCGATTCGGTCGAATTAAACGACACGGTTGAATCCATATATGAAAAAATAGCACAGGCAAATAATTATTCTTTGCCAAAAGATAAAAAATTTATTTTGAGCCCCGGCCAAAAAAAGCTGACGGATATTCCGGACGATCTCATTATAATTGAAGGTTCAAAGCATGAGGGAACAATGTTTCCGATCTATTCCGGGAAGCATTCGGACGGATCGGACGGATTGAGCGAAGCAATGATAGATCAGGTCATACACGACGCGATCAACAAAAACAGGGGCACCGCAGGCAGCTTTTTTGCTCCCAGAGAGCTGATGCTGCTTGATGATGCAAAGAAACTGAACTGGAAATCACTGCTGAAAGATTTTCTTCAGGAAGAGATCAATGACGAATCGTCATACACGACTCCCGAACGCAAATACCTTCATATGGACCTGATCCTGCCCGGATACAGCCTGACCGAAGAGAAACTCGAAGAAGTATGGGCTTTTGTAGATTCTTCAGGTTCTATCGGCGACAATGAAATGAAGGAGTTTATAACACAGCTTTTCCGTATTTCAAAGGAATTTAAATGTGTTTTTAATATCTGCTACTGGAACACAAGCGTATCTGACGTGTATATGAATATACCTGACGAAAAAGCATTGCTGAAAGCGGTGCCTAAACACAGCGGAGGGACGGATATAAATTGTGTGTACAGATGGATAAACGAGAATAAAATAAAGCCCGAAGTTATGCTGATCCTGACGGACGGGTACTTCGGAAAGCTCGACGATTCCGTCTTTCGACCGTCACTCAGGGAAAAGACGATACTTGTGCTTTCGGAGGGGATAATGATAAACGATGATATGAAGAAGATCGGGAAGATAGCCAGGCTGTGAAGCGGACAATATAAAGACATATGATAACGGCAAATGGCAATTCTGCTTCTTATAAATAAACATGGGAGTTGAGGAATCGTGACTTTAAGAGATTTTGGCGACTGCGTTGAGTATAACATTAAGAACAATATCAAGCACGCGATACTCGGCCTGGGAGCGCCGGGCGTGGGCAAATCACAGATCATACGCCAGATAGGCAAAAAATACGGATACAAAGTGATCGACATCAGGCTCGCGCAGATGTCGGAAGTCGAAATAGGCGGCCTCATCTATCCGAACGAAAGCAGGACAAAAACAGTATGGCTCACGCCCGAGGTATTGCCCGACGAAAACCGCGACGGAAAGAACACCATACTGCTCCTCGACGAATTGACCTCATGTACGAAAAGAGTGCAGGTCGCCGCGTACCAGCTGATACTTGACCGCAGGATAGGGCAATACCAGCTTCCGGAAGGCACGTTCGTCATTGCCCTCGGAAACCGCGAAGACGATGACGGCGTATATATAAAACTGGCCGGACCGCTGGCAGACCGCTTTGAGATCCATTACATTGACCCGGATTTCGATCAGTGGAAATACGATTATGCGCTGAAATACAACGTTCATCATCTCGTGATAGCGTATCTGACGTTCAAGCCTTCCGCGCTTCATAACCAGAAAGATTCCGGAGGAAGTATGGTATTCGCGACGCCGCGTTCGTGGGACAGGGTGAGTGACATACTTCACATCGATTCTGACGTCAGAAAACCGGTCATAATGAATAAAATAATCGGAAATGTCGGAGAAAAAGAAGGCATTCAATTTGTTGAATTCTGCAAAAATAACAGTGATATCGTCACCGCTGACGAATTTCTTGCCGGAAGAGGAGCTGCACCGAAATCGCCCGAAAAAATATCGATCCTTTTATCCGCTCTGGCAGATAAAGCATCATTCCTCGCCACGCTCGGAAGCGCGGAACTGACAAAGGAGCAGGAGTACAAGGTGCGTGCTGTTATCAGAGCATATTTCAGATTCCCGGAATCTGAATATACTGTCATCGGGCTCAGAAACCTGCTGGAAATGAACAGGGAAGCGGTTAAGAAGGTATTTTTATCGATAGATGACCGAGAAATACGAAACTTTATCAAGGAAAATAAAGCTGTTTTCGGGCTTGATCAGTCTGAAAACTCTAAGCGACCTGGCGCCAGGCTCGCTATGTGGAATTGAAGAACGGAAATTCCGCAAAAATGATGCGGAAAGCCGGTTTAAAACGGTAAGATGAAGGCATTGAGAAGGTTTTTGAAAAGCGAGATAACAGGTTGGAAGGCGTTTGACATTATATGGCTCTGCATTGCCACGATCGTCATCGCCGCGCTGTCAGTATACTGGCGCGATAACTGGCTCAGCGTCATTGCATCGCTTACCGGCGTATGGTGCGTCATCCTGACCGGAAAAGGCAAGCGTTCTTCATTTATTTTCGGCCTGATCAACGTTGTTTTTTATGCGATAGTGGCGTTCCGTGCCAGATATTACGGGGAAGTTATGCTTAACGCGCTTTACTACCTGCCGATGAATTTCGTAGGATGGTTCGCGTGGAAGAAACATATGGACGAAGCTACGGGAGAGGTCGTAAAAGAAAAGCTGAGCCTGAAAAAAAGCGCGATAATATACGCTTTAACGGCGCTGGCGATAGTGCTGTACGGATTCATTCTAAAGGCGCTGGGCGGCAATCTCCCGTTCATTGACAGCATGAGCACCGTGGTCTCGGTCGTTGCCCAGATACTGTCGATCAGGCGGCTGGTGGAGCAGTGGGTGCTGTGGATAGTTGTCGACGTCGTCACGGTGATAATGTGGGCGGTCAATTTCGCCCGCGGCGGCGAGGATATCGCTACGCTGGCAATGTGGAGTATTTATCTGATCAACGCGTTTATAATGTTTGCGCGCTGGTATAAGGAGGCAAAAAAACGTGAGGTATGACGTCGGAATGTACGGCGGCTCGTTCAATCCGCTGCATTTAGGACACGTTGACTGCATGATACGGGCGGCCAATATGTGCCGCGAGCTTTTTATTGTACTCAGCGTGGGTAATAAAAGGGGCGAGATCAACGCGCGCGTCAGATACCGCTGGATCTATCAGCTCACGAAGCACATCGGAAACGTTAAGATCATCATGCTCGAAGACGATGCTGATACAAAGGCTGATTATACGGAGGAATACTGGAAAAAGGATGCTGAAACTGTAAAAGCGGCGGTAGGGAAACACATCGACGTCGTATTTTGCGGGAGCGATTATGACGGCGACAGCTTCTGGCACAAATGTTATCCGGACAGCGAACTTTATATATTCGAGAGGAACGGGATCAGCTCCACAGAACTCAGAAAAGACCCGTATGCTCACTGGGACTGGCTGCCGGAGATCGTAAGGCCGTATTACGTGAAAAAAGTGCTGCTGATGGGCGGCGAGAGTACGGGCAAATCCACCCTGACGATCAATCTGGCACACAGGTTCAACACGAATTATATTGACGAAGCAGGACGTGATATCTCGGAGCGCAGCGGTACGGATATGCTCATGCTGCCTGAAGATTTCACCGAGATACTGCTTCAGCATAAACTGAACGAAATAAAAGCGGTCGTGCACAGCAATAAAATACTGTTTATTGACACCGACGCACTCGTCACACAGTTTTATATGGGCTTTTTAAAAGACCCGGAAATAGAGCGGAACAAAGCATTGTCCGACGCGATCGATGCGCTTAATGAATACGATCTGATACTGTTCTTAGAGCCGGACGTAGATTTTGTGCAGGACGGGGACAGGAGCGAAGTGATCAGGAACGATCGCGAAAAATACAGTGAAGAGATCAAGGAACTGCTCAGAAGCCACCACAGGAAATTTGTCGAGATCGGCGGTTCGTACGGGCAGCGTTATGAAAGAGCGGTCAATGAAGTATGCAGGCTGATGGAAATGAACTGAAGAAAAAAAGATTTATAAACGTGCTCTGGATCGTTTTGCTTGTGGCGGGATTATTGCTGATTCCGCTCTCGGCCGTTATTTCCAGTGTGTTTACTCCCAAATTTAATATGCCGCTTTTTTTCCTTTCTCAATTTTGCGGCGAGCTTCTGCTGATTTTTGCCCTTGCCGCATGGAGAGTTTCAAAAGGAAAAACGAAGAGCGCCAATATCTTCCGCGCTTTAACGCCTGCGCAGATAGTTCTGGCGTCGTCTTTGTTATTGACGGCAATCGGAATGATGTCAGTACATACAGCGGCGCTTCTTCTGATCGGCATGCTGGGGTTCCACGTGGCGATCATTTTGGCGATCGTGAGAGGCGTATTAAACTATAAAATGAAGCTGTCAAGCCCGCCGGAATCTGCGCAGAAAACTGTTGCCCCGTCCGCTAATTCCCAGAGTATCTTTTCAGCGAGGAGCACTCCTGCTGCAGCTGTTCCCGCGGCAGATGCCGTAAAGCCTTATACGCCGCCTCATTCTGCGAACGTTGTCTCCAGACGTATAGTACCTCAGCCGCTACCCCCGCTTCCGCAACAGAGAAAACTGCCGCCAAAGCCCGCTATCGTTCACTGCGAAACCTGCGGGATCGAAATGAAAAACGACGGCAGCGTTTCTCATATTGGTGACAGATATTTCTGCGAGCGCTGCTATGAAAGGCTGCTGGTGGGTTATTATGAAAAGACCGGCGAGGACAGAAAAGGCCAGATAGTGCTTCTTATAGGAGAACTGAAGAGACTTGCCGAGTATAAGCGAAGAAAGGACCTCGTGAGAAAAATCGTCACTGCTCTGTCCAATCTGGAATCTTACTGGATATTCCGGGAAAAGTGCCTCGATACAAGATGCGAACGTTGCGGAAGAAAACTTTCAAACGACGAACTGATCATTTTTAATGATATGATGCTGTGCAGTGAATGCATCGAAAATTTCAAAAAATAAAAAACGGAAAAGTGTAACAGTTCGCAAACACACGTGTATTTGGGAATGTACACTATAGGTGTACCATCACGCCGATTTTGATTGACACCGCTTAATAAAGCGTTGTAAAATAAGCGCATAGAAAAATATGCGTTTTGTCGATGAAAAGAGGTGTATGACTGTAATTTTAAAAGACCGTACAGATACATCCGCAACTATTCAAGATGTTCTGAAGAGGTACTGATGAAATATAAACGGCGGGAAGGGCTCGAGGCATGGCTTCGGAAAAGCTGACATTTGAAGAATATTATGAAAAGTACAGCCACCAGGCGTATGGATATATTTATAAAAAGATCGGCGACAGTTACCTCGCAGAGGATCTGACTATGGAAGCGTTTTTGTCATGCTATCAGAAATTTGACGAATTCGATCCCGAACTGGCATCGTTCCAGACGTGGCTGTACGTCATAATAAACAACAGGCTGAAAAATTACTACCGGGACAGAAAACAGACGGAAAATATTGACGACTATATGGACCTTGTAGGCAGCGGCGAGGACGACATGCTCGCAGCTGAAGAAATAAAAGAAATGCGTGACGTCCTGGCTGACGGGCTTTTAACTTTACCGGAAAAGAAAAGACAGATAGTCATACTTAAATATTTCAAAAACAAAAAAGCAAACGAGATCGCACAGATAATGGGAATGACGCCGGTAAACGTGCGCGTTCAGTTGTCACGGGCGCTGGAAAAGCTGAAACAGTATTTCGAGGCGCGCGGATCGACCTGGCAGTGGCTCTGATGCCTGCCCGTATCAGGCAGGGGATCGGGACCGGTTCCCTTCGGGCGGTAAAACGGCAGGAATATGAGCAGTTCATACGTTAAAACACCAACAGTATTTCAAATGGAAGCGGCAGAATGCGGAGCGGCGTCATTGTCATCCGTACTGCTTTACTATGGGAAAAACGTGCCTGCGGAGCAGCTGCGGATCGATACCGGAACGTCTCTGGGCGGATCGAGCGCCGGTGATATTTTGCGCGCGGCGGAAAAGCACGGCCTGGAAGGGCACGGATACAAAACGGACGCAACTGAACTGATGGCGCTGGAGGTCCCCGCGATCCTTCACTGGAACCACGATCACTTCGTCGTTTTTGAAGGATTTAAAAGGGGATATGCGTACGTCAACGATCCGGCGCTCGGCCGCTGTAAGCTTACGTTTGAAGAATTATCCGCAAACTATTCCGGGATCGCGCTCACTTTCAAACCGGGCAATGACTTTCAGAAAACGTCAGGCGAAGAGCTGAAGAAGCACAGCGAAGAAGACGGTTATCTGAATGCGTCGCTGCTGCTTACCGGCCTTATCCTGCCCGGATTTATCCTCGCATTTTCCGGCCTCGCAGTCCCTGTATGCGCGCAGATACTTATAGACCGCATAATCACCGGATCCGCCGAGCTCGCAGCCGTCGCAGGGATAATGCTTTTCGCCGCGGTATTTTATACTGTTTTCGAACTGCTGCGCAGACATTTCCTCGATAACTTCAGAAAAAAGATGCTGATCCAGGACGGCGGAAGGATGCTATACAGGATACTCAGAATGCCCCTGGGTTTTTATAAACGCACGAACTCAGGAGACCTGGCGGGCAGGCTCGACGACGTAAATGAACTCGCCGCACTGTTCACGGATATATTCGCCCCGGCCATTATCGGCGCCGCAGCGATCCTTATATATTCCGCCGCGTTCCTCGTCTATTCTCCAGCCCTCGGCGCTATCGCACTCGCAGCAGTGCTTTTAATGGTATTCACGTATGCGGCAGCTGAACGTCTGACGGCGCCTGATCCGGTGAAGCTCAGGCGGGACAAGGCGAAACTGGCCGGTACGGTCCTTTCCGGCCTTTCCGTAACCGATACGCTTAAGGCCAACGGCGCAGAGGACAGTTACGTTTCAGGAGTTTTGACGGATAATTACGCGCTTAATTCTACTTACCGGAGCCGCAAATGGCAGAGGGAACTGCTGAAAGCATTGCCGCTGATCATAAGAGTGGCAGGAGGAGTATGGATCGTTGCCGCATGCGCCCTTCCGCCGATCGGAAACAGTGTAAGCGGCGGTATATTGGCGGCGCTCCTGATACTCTACATGCTTATGACCGGCTGGACTAAAAAAATTGCCCTCCTCGCCGGGAACGGAAGCAGAGCAAAAATAAGCAAAAAACGCATAGAAGACATAATGACCCGCGATGTTGACACGCGCTACCTCGCAAGGACCGGGCAGGAACAGGTAACGTCAAAGCTGAACGGCGAGCTTATCCTTCGCGACGTTTCGTACTCATACGCGCAGAACGGCAGGCACGTGCTTCGCGGCGTAAATATCTCTCTTGCTCCGGGCGATCACGTCTACGTGACAGGCGATTCCGGCTGCGGCAAATCCACGCTCGCCAGGATCATGTCCGGCCTTTACGAACCGTCCGGCGGGTCAATATCTTTCGACGGTTTTCCGCGCGACAGTATCTCCGCCGAGGCGTTTTCCGCGAGCGTCACGTTATGCGACAGCCTTCCTGCGATGTTTTCGGGAACTGTCAGGGACAATATCACTATGTGGAACCCGAACGTGCGTGAATCGGACGTCATCGCTGCCGCTAAAGACGCGTGTATCCACGACTTTATCACCGGAAGACCGGGCGCGTACGGAGCCCGTCTGAATGAAGGCGGCTCGAACCTCTCTACCGGTCAGAAGCAGCGCCTGGGGATCGCACGGGCCCTGGCAGTAAACCCCTCCGTACTTATCCTTGACGAGGCACTCTCCGCGGTAGATCCCGCCGTAAAAAAACAGATAATTGACAATCTCCGCAAACGCGGCTGCACGCTGGTTATCACCGGAAAACGCGATGACGAGGCGGAATCGTTTGACCGCGTAATAACGCTTGAGGAGGGATCGCAGCGTGGCTGACAGTTTCATCTTAAAAGGCGAGAC
>JAFWQX010000128.1 GCA_017508875.1 Clostridia bacterium
AATGCGCCTCTTCCTACGTAATCCAAAGGATCAGGAAGACAAGACAAAACGGCCTGCTCTGACTCCGAAAGGTCATAAGACGGTTTGAAGACAGTCCTCCCGCCGATCGAAACGCAGCCTGCTTTAACTGCTCCAGCGGCACGCGTACGGCTCCTGTAGAAGCCGTTATCTGATAAAAACACATCCAGCCTCATAAATTGTCACCGCTAAACAGACCGGTTCCTTCGGCTCCTTCGGTCCCTTCAATTATTCTAAGTTTATCAATACAATATTTTGCGATCGAACCGCCGTCTATCCCGAACTCTTTGTAAAGCTCCGGGATCGAACCGTGCCCGACGCACTCGTCAGGAAAGCCGAAAACACGTACTCTGTCTGCATTCAGACCTTCTTCGGAAGCTATACGTATGACCTGCTCACCGAAACCGCCCGCGGCGATGCCGTCTTCAGCCGTTACGACGATAGAATCCGGGTATTTTTTCAGCAGAGCGACAATGCATTCGCGATCGATCGGCTTCATAAAACGGGCGCTGAATATCAGGCTTCCGATGCCGTTCGATTCAAGGATATCATATGCTTTAAAGATCTCGAAAAGCATAACGCCTAAGCTTATAAAAACGACGCGCACGGGAAGGCCGTTTTCGGACCTGACGACAAACGTACCTTTACCCGTCACTGCATTTTCAGAGACGAATTTGTATTGACCTTCATACTGCGGCATTTTAGCGGGATAGCGGATGGCAAACGGTTTATCGGAATCTGCGGCGAGACGCACAAACTGTTCAAGTTCCGAAATATCCGAAGGCGCGGCAATAACAAATCCGGGCATGGTATTCATAAAAGCCAGGTCGTAGATTCCCTGATGCGTGCGGCCGTCGCGTCCGGAAACGCCTCCCCTGTCCAGACACAGCACAGCGGCGTTCTGAGGCAGGGCAATATCATGAAGGATCTGATCATAGGCTCGCTGTGAAAACGTCGAATAGAGGCAAATAAAGGGCTTCAGGCCGGTTTTAGCCATGGCGGCGGACATTGTCACCGCATGCTCCTCGGCGATCCCGACGTCGAAGTAGCGTTCGGGATATTTTTCGGCAAAAGGCGAAAGTCCGGTGCCGCCGACCATTGCCGCGCAGACGGCAACGATATTGTCCTTTTCGGCCCCGAGCTCGCACAATATTTTTCCGAGTCCGGCGGAGAACGATTGTCCGCCGTTAAGCGATTCCGGCGCAGTTTGATTGACAGCCGCAGGCTGGACGCCGTGATATGAAGATGGATTATCTTCGGCCGGAGCGTAGCCGCGGCCTTTTTGCGTGATCGCGTGGATTATGACGGGACCTCCGATAAGCTCGGCTTTCTCAACGGCATCCTTAACGGCATTGACGTCGTGGCCGTCGATCGGACCGATATATTTCCAGCCCAAATCGATAAAAAGTTCCCCTTCAGGTACGACTGCGGAACGCATAAAGCCTTTTACCCGTTCGACGTTTCTCGCTATAAAGCGTCCGAAGCCTCCCATTTTATCGAGGCCGCGTTTTACCTTGCTTTTAGCTTTAATATACCTGCGCCCCGAACGAAGACGAATAAAATACTTATGAAGCGCTCCGACGTTCGGAGAAATCGACATGCCGTTATCATTAATGATCACCGTGATATTATCGGTAAGCTGCCCCGCGTCGTTGAGCGCCTCGAAAACCATACCGCTTCCGAAAGCGCCGTCGCCGATCACGGCACAGATACGGTAATCTGCTCCGGTAAGTTTCCTTGCCCGCGCAAAACCGAGCGCCGCCGAGATCGACGTTGAACTGTGTCCCGCTTCGAAGCAGTCAGCGCTGCTTTCAGAACTCATCGGAAAACCGCTGATCCCGCCGAGCCGCCTGAGAGTATCGAATGAATCGTCCCTGCCGGTCAATATTTTATGCGCATAGCACTGGTGTCCGACGTCCCAGATCACTTTATCGTGAAACGGGTCAATAACGCTGTAGAGCCCTACAGTGAGCTCTACAACACCTAAATTCGACGCTAAATGTCCTCCGTTCCGGCTGACCGTCTCTATTATTTTATTCCTTATGCGGCCGCACAGTTCGGTTTTCTCTTCCGTGCTCATGTCTTTGAGCTTCGGAAGCGCCGCGTCAAATTCTCCCATCAATATTTCCTTTCGAGCAGGAAGTTAGCCAGTTCAAGCAGAAATTCCGCGCTCTGTGTATTGCAGTTATCAAGGGCGGTAAGCGCCTTGCAGTCATTTACTGCACGCTGCGTAAGTTCTTCAAGTTTCTGTTTTGCGCCGTCGATCCCGTAAAGCGTTACGAAAGTAGTTTTATTATCCGCGTCATCCATGCCGGTATTTTTGCCGAGCAGATGCGGATCGCCTTCGACGTCGAGAATATCGTCGCGAATCTGGAAAGCGAGGCCGATCGATTTTGAATAATCGACGGTCAGACCGTACTCGGGCGTTTCTTTTCTGCCGGCTATAAGCCCTGAGATCTCGGCCGGGACGGTAAGCAGACAGCCTGTTTTAAGGCGGCACAGTGTATCGTGCTCGTATTCGTCAATGATCGTATCTTCGGCTTTAAGGTCAATGACCTGCCCGCCGATCATTCCTTCGGTCCCGACTCTGTTCGCGAGCAGCGCGACTACTTTAGAGGCGTTGCGGGCAAGCGCTTTGTTTCCTGAAACGATTGCTTTCGTTATCAGTCCGGAGGCTCCGTCGCCTGCAACTTCAAAAGCGTACGTAAGCAGCGCGTCTCCGGCGAGGATCGCCGTAGCTTCATCGAAACGCTTGTGGCACGAAAGCCTGCCGCGCCTGTAATCGTCGTTGTCCATCGCGGGAAGATCATCGTGGATCAGAGATGAAGTATGTATCATTTCGATAGCAAGCGCAAATGGTTTGACCGTTTCGATATCCAGTCCGAACAGTTCCGCGGTCACGAACGACAGCACCGGACGTATGCGTTTTCCCCCGGCCAGCAGACTGTAGCGCATAGCGTCGTAGATAGTCTTCTGATAATTCTCTCTTTTGGGAAGTATGGCGTTCAGGCCCTCTTCCGTATAAGCGGCATACTCTTTGAGTTTTTCGTAAAAATCACTCATTGCACTCACCTTCCGTGATCTCTTTTATTTTAGCGCCGTAAGCCTCAAGCTTCTCCCGGCAATACTTAACAAGTTTGCTGCCTTCTTCAAACGCCGCGATGCTCTCGTCCAGCGTGAGTTTTCCGCTTTCCATATTACCCGTGATCTCTTCAAGCCTGGCCATCGCCTGCTCAAAAGTCAGGTCTTTCTGAATGTCTTCGGACATAAGAATCTCCCCTTAATCAGTTTATACTTCGCGAATATTTATACTTCGCATATATTTATACTTCCGTCGCGCATGACGAGTTCGCCGGATCCGGACTGTCGGAATTCCGAAATACTTTTTATGAGCGTCCCTTCGGTGCTTTTTACGAGCGCGTAACCTCTGGAAAGCGTATTTTCATGGCTGTACGCCTTGAGCTCCGAAGAAAGCCTGTCCAGCTTCAGGTTCTCCAGTTTCAGAAGACTTCCTGCAAGCGCCGTAAGGTTAGAAGAATGTTTTTCCAGCAGCGTGTTTTTAGCGTCAAGGATCGATTTCAGTGAATGCGCTCCGAGCGCTGCTTCCGATCTTCCAAGTTCACGCTTTTTTATTGCGACAACGTTATCAAGCAGCGATGACAATTTCAGTCTGTACTGGTCGATCTGATACATGAGGCCTTCGTATACGGGGACGGCAAGTTCCGCAGCGGCTGAAGGCGTCGGGGCTCTCAGGTCGGCAACAAAATCGCAGATCGTGAAATCCGTCTCGTGTCCTACCGCTGTTATGACAGGTATCGGGCAGGCAAAGATCTCTCTCGCCAGCGCTTCGTCATTGAATGCCCACAGATCTTCGATCGAACCTCCGCCGCGGCCAATAATAATAACGTCAGCCCTGCCGTCGGCCTGCACTTTTTTCAGCGCTTTAATAAGATCGCGCGGCGCGTCTGCCCCCTGCACCTGCGCAGGATACAGAATGACGGGCATATCCGGAAACCGTCTGCCTGCGACGTTCATGATATCCCTTATGACCGCCCCTGAAGCAGAGGTGATCGCGGCAACGGCTTTCGGAAGCAGCGGTATCTCTTTTTTGAACTCTTCGCTAAAAAGTCCTTCTCCGGCGAGTTTTTTCTTCAATTGTTCATATTTTTCATACAGCGCACCGATCCCGTCCGGGTGCATAGAATCGACGTACAGCTGATACACACCGTCGCGCTCGTAAACGTTTATATTTCCAAAAGCAATTACTTTAAGTCCGTCGGATGGCTGAAAGTCAAGCTTTCTGAACTGATTTGCGAACATCACGCATTTCAGCACTCCGCCCTGATCTTTAAGCGAAAAATAAGCGTGCCCGGAGGAATACCGCTTAAAATTGGAGATCTCCCCTTCAACGTAAATGCCGCTGAGATTTGCGTCATACATAAGGAGCGATTTGATATAATTATTAACATCAGAAACCCGGAGCGTTTTTTTTGCAAAACGTCCCGGAACCTGATCGAAAAGATTCAGTTCCTGATAGTAATCTTCACTCATCTCTGCTGATACTTCCGAGGATACCGTTTATAAAAGATGCCGCTTCCGGATAGCTGAATTTTTTGGCAAGTTCAACAGCTTCGTTGATCGTGACGCTTACGGGAATGTCGTCAATATAATTCATTTCTGCGATCGCTTCCCTTAATATGGCGAGGTCAACTTTACACAATCTGTTGATGTTCCAGTCGCTGTCAATATGCGCGCCTATCGCGGCGTCAATATCCTTGATGTTTTCCAATGTTTTTTCGAGTATTTCTTTTATAAAAGCGCGGTCGATCTTCTCGGCTTCATTATCTTCAGCCGAAGAAATAAACATCGCGATCATATCTTCCACCGCGATCTGTGCATCAGTCTCTTCATCTGTCCTCAGTCTGCCATCCAAAAACTCATTCTGAAAAATGATCTTAGCAGCAGCCTCCCTCGAATCTCTACGACTCATATATAACTCCTTTTTCTATAGCGTGAAGCCGGGTGAATGGCTCTTAACTCTGAACTCTTAACTCTTAACTCTTAACTCAGTATACTTATTGCCCCTTCATCTGTAGCTTCCCGGCGGCAGGATCTTATCCAGCAAATTCCGCAAGAAAGACTTGTCCTTCTTCAGCTGCCTTCCGATCCAATACCCCGCAAAAGTACAAAGCGCGAGAAACAGCGTCGCAATTATCCCGAGAAAATGGAACGAAAGCCCTATGAGCAATCCGGCCAGCGCTCCGTTAATCGGAAGATAATTCTGCCTGTAAAACTTGAAAAATCTTCTAAGCATAGCCGTCACTCCTTATCCGAAGGAGCTGCGTGGACTCCCTCGATATTGATATCCACGTGACTTACCTGAAGCTCAGTCATACTCTCTACGGCGTCTTTAATCTGGTTCTGAAGCAGTCTCGAAAGATTAGGAACGTGCGTATCCGGATATACGGAAAGCTTCATAAGTATTTCCACCGTCTCGTTCTTAAATCTGACTTTAGATTTAGCTTCTCTTACGTTCTTGCTCTTTCTGGCGAGACCGAGCGCGATGCTCTCGACGGAATTTGCCGAAACGCGCACCTGTCCGTTATCATTCTTAAAACAAATATATTTATTCACGCCTTTGAACCTGATTCCGGAAAACAGAATAAAGAGGTTTACCAGCAGCAGGATCAGACCGAGCAGAAAAACCACAACGTTATATTTGTCCGATCTGTACAGTGTGACGTCAGCCCAATCCAGGAAATTTTTCATAAGTCCTTTATTTGAAAAGGGAGAAATCATCACAAGCGTGCTGAGGACAGCGGCAATTACCGCGTATATCGCGGTCAATACACGAAAGAAAAAGTTCAATTGTTCTCCTCCTTCACTTCAGAAAAATCTACACCCTGAACGTGAATATTTACGGTGTCAACTACGATGCCGGCCTGATTCTCGACGTTGCTTCTGACGTGCTCCTGTATCTCGAAAGCGACCTCCGGGATCCTGACTCCGTACTTAACGATCACGTATATATCAACAGTAGTGACACCGTCTCTCGAAAGCACCTTTACGCCCTTTGCAAGATTCGTCCTGCCCAGCACCTCAGCCAGGCCGCATGTAAAGCCCGTGCTCATCCCTGCGACTCCGTTCACTTCCATAGCGGCCATTCCGGCTATTACGGCCAGCGCTTCGTCGGTCACAAGCATTTCATCGTTTTCGGTTATATAGGATCCGTTGTCAGCCATCTGTATTTTCTCCGTAAAAAAGTAAATCCGATGTTGTCAATATTTTACACTACCTTTGTTCTAAATTCAATAGTCAGCAATAAGCCCGGCGAGAAAACGCTGATCCGCTTGAAAAGAAAAGGATTTGGTTGTAATATAATTGACAGAGAAACGTGTATCCCGCAGTCACGTGTATCTCAAAAATACTATTGCCGCAGAGCAGGATCGAGGCGCATTGTTCGTGAAAACACAAATATACATATCAGGCTCGTTTGACCCGCGCTTTAATCTGGCATTGGAAGACCTGCTTTTCGATAACGTATCTTCAGCCGGGGAACCGACGGTCATACTTTATATCTGGCAGAATGCGAATACTGTCGTTATAGGCAAATCTCAGAACGCATGGCGCGAATGCAGAGTGAGCGAACTTGAAGCTGACGGCGGGATAGTTGTCAGACGGACTTCGGGCGGAGGCGCAGTATATCACGACCTCGGAAATCTGTGCTACACGTTCATTGCCAGCCAGGATAAGTACGATCTCGAAAGGCAGCTGAAAGTTATATTGACTGCTGTAAAAACGGCGGGAATTGATGCCGGATTTTCCGGAAGAAACGACATTGTTACCGCAGACGGCAGAAAGTTTTCCGGTAATGCTTTCAGATTCACTAAAAAAGCAGGCCTTATGCACGGCACGCTTCTGATCGATACAGACTCCGTTAAAATGAGCCGCTATCTGAACGTCTCCCCCGCTAAGATCCAGTCGAAAGGCGTTTCTTCCGTCCGTTCACGTGTCGTAAATCTTATCGAGCTTTCTCCGGAGCTTACGATCGATTCTATGAAAGAGCTTCTTATGCATGCCTTTTCGGAGGAGTACGGAGTTCCGGAAAAGCCGCCTTTAGAGGTCTTACCGGTCGTTTCCGAAGTCGAATTGGACGGTTCGAAATTCACGCTCACTTCCCTTTCGCAGGATCTGCCCGGCGGCAATACTTTTTACGAGCGTTACCAGCGTTTTTCTTCGTGGGAGTGGCGGCTCGGCGAAACGATGCCGTTTGACGTCAATATCGAGAAAAAATATACGTGGGGCGTTGTCAACGCCGGATTTACGGTCAATAACGGGATCATCAGCGACGCGCGGATCGAAACTGATGCGATGGACGCCGAATTAGGAGAAGTATTGACCGCAGCTGTTAAAGGAACTCGCCTCGATCATTCAGATCTGAAAACGGCGCTTCTGACATCGATGGCGATCATAAAAAATTCCGGGTTCATGATCGGGAACCCGGAAGTAATCGCAGAAGATATTGCCGCGCTGATATCAGGGATCTGAACAAAACATCAAAGCACACGGCTATTAATTGATTTAATTTGGGCTCCGGTTTATTCGGCGCCGCAGCAGTTTTTGTATTTCTTTCCGCTTCCGCAGGGGCATGGATCGTTGCGCCCCACCTTCACGCTGTGAGCCTGCTGTGAATAGCGGAATTCTCGCGTAAGCTCTTTGCGCTCTTCTTCAGAATACAGACCGTCCCATTCAGGGAGATTATACAACCAGTCCGCTTTAGCTTTATGCATATTTTTGTAAAGCTCTTTCCAGATGATCTTCAGCTCAAGAGCTGTATCTTCTTCGAGCGCGGCAATATCGACTTTAGTCTCAAGCGAAGTATTGATCCCGTCAATAAACGCACCTACTTCGTAATCTTCAAGACCGTATTTTTCACCGAATTCTCTCGCCGTACCTGTAAAAGTATCGGCTTTATCGGTCAATATCCGGCGGTATACTTCTGTTTCTTTTCCGTAATAATCATGAAGCAGCGCGTTGGTCTGCGCTCTCGTTCCTGCTCTTAACTTATTGAGCCACATTTCATGAATATTCATAAACTCAACTCCCGTGTTATTTATATCTGCTTTAAGACTTCTTATGAGTTAATTCGTACATGAGTACGGAGGCGGCGATCGCGGCGTTAAGCGATTCAGCGTTTCCGTCCATTTTTATTGACACAAGTTTATCCGAAACGGCTCTGGCGCTGTCGGAAAGGCCGTTAGCTTCATTGCCGATGATCACAGCTGCTTTCACAGCGTTAAATTCAGGAGAACTGCTGTTGATCCCGCCCCTCGGATCTGCGCCGAACACGGTTATTCCTTTAGATTTCAGTATGGAGCATAATTTAAATATGCCTCCCCTGAACTGAATAACAGGAATATGGAACAGCGATCCGACTGTCGAGCGGAGCACCTTCTGATTATAAACGTCAGCGCAATTGTCCGAACAAATCACGGCGTCGAAGCCGAATGCATCCGCGGTCCGTATGCACGTACCGACGTTGCCAGGATCCTGAACGTTCTCCAGCACGAGTATGCGAAAGGCAGTATCGGGCAATGCTTCGGGGGAAATATTGTCCGGACGCCTGATGACGGCGCCAATCCCCTGCGGCGTGACAGTTCCGGAGAGGGCGGCAAATATCTTATCCGTTACGGCGACAAACTCAGCGCCGGATCTTTCGAGGCGGTTCAGCATTGAGAAGCGTCCCGGATTCGCGTCGATGCCGTCAATAAATCCTCTGCTCACGACTACAGTTTTTACGTTCCCTGATTCCGCCGGAACTTCAGAGATCGCTCTTTCTCCTTCAATAAAGAAACATCCGCTCTCTTCCGCAGCCTTCTTCTTAGACAAACTGCGGATAAAAACGATGCGCGGATCGGAAAAGCTTCCTGTGTATTTCAGCGAACGGAAATCTATACTCATTTTAAACAAAAAAATATCCGGGCAGACGAAGTCCGCCCGAACATATCACTAAATATTATCAGCCTTTAACCTGTGCAACAAGTTTAGCGAAGCCCTCTTTATCGGTAACTGCCATATCAGCGAGGACCTTGCGGTCGAGCTCGATATTGTTAACTTTGAGAGCGTGCATAAGCGTCGAATAAGACATACCGTTCTCTCTGGCGGCAGCATTGATGCGAACGATCCAGAGTTTTCTGAAATTACGCTTATTCTGTCTTCTGTCGCGGTAAGCATACATCGCGGATTTGATGACAGCCTGGTTCGCGGTCTTGAAGATTGTGCTCTTTCTGCCGAAATAGCCTTTAGCCAGCTTGATAGTCCTCTTACGTCTTGCTCTGGTGGCAACTGAATTCTTAACTCTTGACATTGTAACTACCTCCTTCTCTTACTTCGCGTACGGCATCATTTTCTTTACGGTCGCAGCATTAGCTTCGGATGCGTACACTCCGATCTTGTGGCCTTTTTTAGCCTTGCGGGGTTTAGTGACAAGTCTGTGACGTCTGCAGGCATGGCTCATTTTGACTTTACCATTAGCGCTTAATCTGAATCTTTTTTTTGTAGCGCTGTGTGTTTTTACTTTCGGCATTTTAATCAATCCTTTCGTATTAGATAATGTCTGTTAAAAATCAAATGGTTATTTGGGATTAATGATGGCTGACATAACTTTTCTGCCTTCCATTTTAGGTCGTTTTTCCAATGTTCCGTAGTCTTTAAGGCATTCTGCCATTTTATCTACCAGGACCTCGCCTTCGTTTGTATACCGGAGTTCGCGGCCGCCGAAGAATACGGCAACTTTTACCTTATTTCCTTCTTCCAAAAATTTAATGGCGTTCTTAAGTTTAACGTTGAAGTCATGCTCGCCGATTCCGATACTGAGCCGGACTTCCTTCACGCTTACGACTTTCTGATTCTTTTTCGCGTCCCTGTCCTTTTTCGCCTGGTCAAACACGTACTTTTTATAGTCCATGAGTTTGCATACGGGCGGAGTGGCATTGGGGGCAATAAGTACCAGGTCTATGTCGCGGTCGTTGGCAATGAGCTGTGCTTCTCTTGCTGACATAATTCCTAAAACAGTCCCGTTTTCGTCAATCAGTCGAAGTTCGTTCACGCGAATTTCTTCATTAATCAGTAAACCGTCTTTGTTTATAGCAGACACCTCCGTAAAAAAATAAGCGAACCGAGCAAGCCCGATCCGCATCATCACACTGAAACAACTGCCACTGTGGCACCTATCAATGCGTTACCCGGGGAGACTCTCTCCCGCGAGGTGAGAAGCGTACCTTCTGCTTGACCCGCAACGCGTATTATACAATAGGCAAAACAGTGTTGTCAACAATTATTTTCAAACTTTTGAGCACTTTTTGAGCACTTATTTGAGGTTGTTATTCAGACATTCAAGTCCGAGCTCAATACCTAAAAGATTGTCCTCCATTCCCTCAAATTCGATCGAAACAAATCCGTCGTACCCTGCCGCGCGAAGTATACGCAGACATTGACCTACAGGAACGACGCCGTGGCCGAGAATCGCGCCTCTTAACCAGTTCTGAGCCCTGGTCGGGAACCAGCCTCTGCCCGGAGCAGGTTCATTGCCGGCTTTATAGTGAAAGTCTTTGCAATGCACGTGCTTCGCGTAAGGAGCCATTATGCTTACGGATCTGGCAGGATCTTCATCGGCGCACATAAAGTTACCCATATCAACGAGCGCGCCGAAGTTTTTATGATCCACTGTATTGATGAGTTTTTCCACGCGCTGAGCGTCCTGAGAGAAATATCCGTGATTCTCGGTCATCGTTCCGACGCCAAGTCCGGCCGCGTATTCAGTGACAAGTCTGCATCCCTCTGCGATCTTCGGAAGTGCGTTATCGTAGCCAAGACCTGCCTTTTTTCCGTCCACCGGTCTCATTCCGTAGGCAACGTCGTGGCGCATATTTTTAACTCCGAGTTCGGCGGCAAAATCGACCTGCTGCTTTACGCGGTCAACTTCTTTTTGAAGGTCTCCGCCGGAGCCGTACAGGAAATCGGCGCCTATGCAATATGACACTGTCTCGAGCCCCGCATCAAGGGCAGTTTTACGGCATTCGCGCGCAACATTTTTATCAAGTCCCTGCGTCCAGCCGCCTTCGACAAACTCTATCCCCTGAAAACCCATCTCGGCCGCTTTCTTTATTACGCCGTTGATCCCGAGGCGGTCAACGTATCCGCCGAAGCTGTATGAACTTACACATGTTTTCATATTACGTCCCTCCGTTTTTATCATGAACTTCGTTATCGTCGTTATTTTGAATCTCATCTGCGGCGTCAAGCATCGCGAAATACCTGGAATGCGCTTCACTGTACGCCTTGTTAAATTCTTCGTCGTCGCCCTGATGGAGCGTCGAAATGTACGAGTGCGCCTGGCTCGCTCTTTCGTAATCGACACGGGCAACGGTCGCAACTCCGACGTTTGAGCAGACGTCGGAAATACGCTCCAGATCGGACATCAGGTTTGCAAAATCAGAGTCAACGAGCACGTTGCAGCGCCCTTCACGCATACGCTTTAGGTGGTTGTCCCTGAGCGCACCCACGAGGTCATCTACGACTTCCTCGAGAGGCTCTATTGCCCTCGCCGCCTCAATGTCCCTCTTTCCGAAAGCCTGTCCGGTCTGCTCGAGAATTTCACTGATGAGTTCAGTCAGAACTTTGATCTCGCGCTTTCCCTCCTCAGAGAAATTGATCCCGGTACGGTCAAGGTTTTCGGCAGTCTCGGCAATATTCAGCGAATGGTCCGAAAGGCGCTCAAATTCGGTGACAACTTTATAGTACTGGTCCATTATTTTTATGTGATCTTCTGCTTTGATATGCGGCGAAAGCATTACAAGGTAGCTGCTTACGCGGTCAGCCATAATGTCCACCTGGTCTTCCTCGTCGCGTATCGTTTTCATAACTTTTTCATCGTACTTATCAAGCATTCCGATCGCTTTTTTAATATTAGAAGCGGCCGCGCCGAACATTGCCATAAGTATATCGTAGCAGCTGCGGAAAGCCAGAGCCGGAGTGCTGAAAAACACAGGGTTTAAAGCGTCGAGTTTATCCTGATACTTGCTCCTGTCTTCGGGCTTATCTTTAACGATCTTTTCGGCGAGATTTACAAATACCATCTGCAGCGGGAACAGCAGAATTGCGCAGCTAAGATTAAATACTGTATTAGTATTTGCGATGCCGCCGGAAGTGATCGTCTTATCCCATATTGCATTCAGCCATCCTGCGTGGTACGCGATCGCAACGCCTGCAAACACAAGAATAGTTTTGGCAATATTGAAAAGAATATTGATGATTCCTACGCGCCTTGCCTCAGCTTTTGCACCGATCGAACAGACGATCGCAGTAGTTACGCAATCGCCGAGGTAAACGCCGACGAGGATGGAATAAATAGCTTTAAAAGTAAGCTGCCCGGACGTTGACAGCGCCTGCAGGATACCCACGGTCGCGGATGAGCTCTGAAGTGTAAAAGCGACTCCCGCGCCCGCAGCGTAACCGAGGAACGGATTAGAACCGAAGCTTGTAAACAGTTTTTCAAATACGCCGCTTTCATTGAGCGTATTAACGGCAGACGTCATCGTCATCAGACCGGTAAAAAGAATTCCGAAACCCATCGAAATGGAGCCGATCGTATTTGAGTTTTTGAACTTAACAAACATTATAAGGATGATGCCGGCAATAAGCGCGACCGGAGCCAGCGTCGAAGGTTTAAAAGCCTGCAGCCACGAAGCCGAATCTCCGTTAAGGTCAATAAGTCTTATGATCTGTCCGGTCACGGTCGTTCCTACGTTCGCGCCCATAATGATACCGATCGAATTTCGTGCTTTGATTATTCCTGCCGCGACAAGGCCTGACGTGATAACTATCGTTGCGGTAGATGACTGGATAACAGCAGTAACCAGGACGCCGAGCAGAAATCCAGCGAACGGATTTTTGGTGAACTTCTCCATCACGCGTTTCAGGGCTCCGGAAGAACTCTCTTTAAGGCTTCCGCTCATCAGCCTCATTCCGTAAAGGAACAGTGCAAGACCTCCAAATAACGTCAGAATATCAAAAACACTCATCTGATCAGGTCACTCTCCTTAGAAATGGACATTTTTACGCCAAGGGAATTACACAAACCGTTATATTTATCCATTAGAGGCTGGCTGTATCCGCGCTTTAGTTCACAACGCATCATCAGATTTTTAGGCGTATCCAGCGGAGAGATGTACTCGACCATCGAAACGTCATACCCGATAGCTTCGAGGTACATTGCCCTTAAACCGTCGGTGAGGCTGTCCGCTATCCGAGCCTTAAGTATCCCGTATTTGAGCACGGGATCCGCTGCTCCGAGTTCATAGCCCTGATCGTTCATCTCGCGGTGGCAGCAAGGCACGCAGACCATCGCTTTTACGCCGTGATCTATACCGAATCTGAGCGCAAGATCGGTCGCGATATCGCATGCATGAAGAGTTATCAGCAGGTCATACTTTCTGTCGGGCTCGTACTTCCCTATATCAGTCTCGATGAATTTCATATTAGTATATCCGAGCTTTTCGGCGATCCGCTTAGAATCTTCTATAACGATACTGTTATAATCGAGGCCCGTAAAACGGCACGGTGTCTTAAGTACGAAACGCACGTAGTAGCAGAGCGCGAAAGAGAGGTAGGATTTACCGCAGGCGCAATCGACGATGTCAATAGTTTTATCTCCGTTTTCCTGTTTTTTCTTAGCGTCGCAGAGCTTTCTGAGCATCGGATCGATCAGTTCAATAAAATGGTCTATCTGGTTGTACTTTCTGATCTTATCATTTTTAACCTTGCCGTTGTCCCCCATTATCCCGATCGCTTTAAGCATCTCGGTAGCACGGGGGTTATCCGGCTTCACAAAATATGCGCGGTTTGACATTGACGCGCCCGAAAGCTCATGATTTTGCCCGGAAGATGCGGAGAATGATCCGCCCGTACCGTTGACTTTTGGCAGATTCCTGTCGGAAGTTCTGAAAGAGACGTCTTTCCCGGAGGCAAGTATTACGCTTTCTTTATAGTCGTCAATATAAGTAAGTACGAGTTCGTCGTATTCAGGTACCGCGCCGCATATGAAATCCGTAAACCCCGCATAATCGAGTGAATGCGTATTACCGCCGAAATTAAACGACAACTTTTCTCCCGGTCTGACCGGCGCGGTCAATTTATATTTCTTCAGCCCCGATTTGAATTCTGCGCTGATCGAAGTGATCGGAAACGATTCTGCGCCGCCCGCGGTCAATTGCTCTCCGTCCGGCGTGCCATTTGCGGCTTCGCTGATCCTTCCGCTCATGCCTGTCATAAAAAATCTGATTTTCTCAGCCGTTTGTCTGTTCATAAGCCTTAAATGCCTCTTCGGAACTCAGTTCTTTAAATTCTCCGGTTTTAAGCGTTTCATCAAGACGAAGCGCGCCGATACTCAGGCGCTTCAAATATAAAACTTCGTTGCCCGTAGCTAAAAACATCTTCTTTACCTGATGAAACTTTCCTTCTGTTATCGTCACTGAAGCTTCCGGTGTCATAACGCCGGTTTCTGCGGCGGGAATCGTCTCAGCGCTGCCGGATTCTTGGTGTGATTTTTCAAGTTTTGCGGGTTTCAGCTGTGTTCCGTCAGCAAGTTTTATACCGCGTTCAAATTGTACCACATCACGGTCAGTAATTTCACGCTTTAATTTCACGTAATACTGTTTTCCTACGTGTTTTTCAGGCGAAATGACGCGATGGATAAAATCTCCGTCGTTCGTCAACAATAAAAGGCCCTCTGCGTCTTTATCGAGTCTGCCGCATACGCCGAGCTTGTATGAGGAGTACGCGCCTGAAAGCAGCTCGGTAACGACAGGACCGGAACCGTCCTCCGTTGACGACAGATAGCCTGCGGGTTTATTGACCATGATATAAACGAAAGGCTTATAAGGGATGAATTCGCCGTTGACGGTGACTCTGGCAGAGCTTTCATCAAACTGTGCATCCCGCGCCCGGCAGGTATTGCCGTCGATCATAACAACTCCTGACGCGATCAGTTTATGCACGTCTTTTCTGGAGCCCAGACCCATATTCGAAAGAAATTTATCTAATCTCATATGATCCGTCTCCAGCCTTTCGGATAAAGATTTTTGAGCGTGCCGCTTTTAACCTCTCCGCCGCCTACCTGATAATCTCCTGCACATACGGCACTAAAGCCGTCTTTCGCTTCAGGAACGTACAGCGATTCGCCGCGCAGATACCGTTTAATTTCGCCGCCGAACGGATCGAGGCTTATTTTTCGTGCAAAGAGCGCTTTATCCATACTCATTATGAAATGCTGCGAAGGCCTTAATTTTCCGTAGCTTATCTCGCCTATCAGCAGCCCCATCCTCAGTACTTTCATGCGGTCAATATCGCACGGTTCAAAAGTGCAGGCGTAAAGGCTTTCTCCCATAACGTAAAAAGCGGCATTTTCAAGCGGCAATGAATTAAGGTTTTTAGCTGCAAACGCTTTTAATTCTTCCGGATACTGTTTAAGGCGCCGGTAGCTGCTGCATTTATCCGAAAAAGCTCCCGGACAGCAGTCTTCAGAATACTTATCGCGCTTAGTCTCGTCGCGTTTTATGAGAAGTGCGGCGAACTGCCCCTCGCCTTTTAATTTGTGCGGCCACAGTCTCGCAGTTTTTGAAACGTCCGTACCGGAAGAAGCGCCGCCCGAGGGCATAGAATTATTATCCGAAGCGATCCCGCTAGCGACTCCGCCTGTTTTCGAAAGTTCAGCCAGTTCAAACTCCGGATGTCCGGCAATGAATTCTTCGATTATTCCTTCGTCTTCGCCGCGGTCAAACGTACACGTCGAGTACATTATCCTTCCTCCCGGACGGACAAGGTCCGCGGCATTTTTCAATATATCGCGCTGCATCTCCATGCATTTTTCAGATTTGAATTTTTCCCAGCTGCCGAGCGCGTCAGGATCCTTCCGGAACATTCCTTCGCCGGAGCAAGGCGCGTCTACGAGTACGGCATCGAAACAGGCTCCGAATCTTCCTGCAAGCTCGGCAGGCGCGCAGCTCGTAACCATGGCGTTCTCAACGCCGCCCAGCTCGAGATTATAAAGAAGCGTACCGGCACGCGAAACGCTTATATCGTTAGAAAGTAAAAATCCCGAGCGCTCAAGGTCCGATGCCGCCCTGAGACTTTTTCCTCCGGGTGCCGCGCACATATCAAGTACACGCTCCCCGGGCCTGATAGCGGCATTCGCGGCAGGATACATGGCGCTCGGTTCCTGGATATAATAAAGACCCGCGAGATAATATGCCATACGGCCCGGCATTCTCTCTGGGTCGATATCAAAAAAGTATCCGTCATCGCACCACGGAACGGGATCGCCGATACGGATATTGTCATTAAGCAGCTGTCTCAGCTCCCCGGGACGGATCTTGAGGCGGTTCGCTCTCAGTCCGTGAACACAGGGAAGATTAAGCTGTGCCTCGTATTCTTTATATTCCGCTTCGCCTATCAGCGCGGTCAATTTAGTTTTAAAAGCTTCACTTAGTTCCAAACCGGCAGCTCCTGATTTTTAATACAGGCCGCGGCAATGTGTATCATTGCTGGCAATCAAATTCTACAGTCAGTACGTAGTGATTGTCAATAATAAATTGACCCGGCGGCGCCGTTTCGGTTATAATGTCAAAGAAATTGTCAGCCGCCTGTGCGCAGCTGATGAACTTACGCAAAGAGGTGCTTTCGTTATGGTCAACGAATACAAAGACAGTTTTTACGTATCTTTTAACGCCGAAGACAATGCTTACTACCACGCGAGCAGAGATTGTTCGGAAACAGCCGCGAAGCTCGGAGCGGGTACTTATGAAATAAAAGAAAAAGGAGCGAAAATCATTGTCACCGCCGAATCTGCCGCTCCGGGTAAAAGTTCAGCTGTGCTTCAGCACACAGTTTTGGAAAATACAGGATCACAGGCGTTTACGGTAAACAATCTTAGCGCTGCATATCTTACAGGTATCGGATGCGGCGGGACAATCCCGTGGAAAAAGCACAGATTTATTATCCATTATGCGTACAGCTGCTGGCAGGGCGAAGCTCAGTGGCGCCACGTATTCGCCGAAGATGCAGGGCTATACAGGACGTACAACCACGGCACTCAGTCCACTTTCCGCCTGCAGTCGAAAAGCTCGTGGTCAACTTCTCAGTACGAGCCGTTAATAATGATCGAAGATACAGAACTTAATAAAACGTGGTACGTTCAGCTGCGCTGCGGAAACGGCTGGGCAATCGAAGCAGGTGTCCGCGGTTACCGCAACAATATCGAGCTCGGAGTCGTTGCCTCCGACTGTTTTGAGTGGAACAACTGCTGGTCCAAAACTCTTGCCCCCGGCGAAAAACTCGCGACGTGCGAGGCCGTTACCGGAGTAGTAGAAGGCGGTTTCGAAGAAGCGGCGGCAGACGTCACCCTGGCGAACCGCGCTTTTATGAAAACGTGCTTCCCTGCCGGGACCTCCCCGCTTTGCTACAACGATTATATGAACGCACTCTGGGCGCTTCCGAACAGAGAAAATACGATCCCGCTGATCGACGCTGCCGCAAAAGCAGGCGCTGAATATTACGTTATGGACGCAGGCTGGTATAAAACAAGAGGAAACGGCGGAGAACTGCTTGACATAGGCGCTTGGGAGATAAACGACGAGCTGTTCGGCGAAGGCGGACTTCAGGGCATTTTCGATTACGTGAGAGCTAAAGGTATGCTTCCCGGAATCTGGCTCGAGATAGAATCTGCCAGCGCGGCGGCGCCGGTCGTCAGAGCGCATCCGGAATACGTTCTTAAGAGGAACGGACATCCGGCAGGAGGAGGAAGACAGCTTCTCGATTTCAGAGTAAAAGGCGTAAGGGAGTACATACGAGGAGTTATTGACCGCCTCTACTCGATGGGCGTAAGATTCATTAAAAACGACTACAACGCTAATACCGGCCCCGCTGTCGATCCGTCAGGAGCGGAATCAGTGCGCGAACACTCGAAACAATTCGAACAATTTATTGACGACGTGCGCCTCGCCTATCCGGATCTGATTATAGAAAATTGCGGCAGCGGCGCGATGCGTTCAGATATGGGCACGCTTTCGCACTTCCACCTTCAGTCGGTGAGCGACCAGGAGGATTATTTCCGTCTGCCTTCGATCGTAACGGGCTCCGAGGTGTGTTATCCCCCTGAGCGCTGCGGAATCTGGGCGTATCCTTATCCCACTGCTATCGATTATCGCGAATCTTTCAAACCGTCTCCCGAATTCACGGCGAAGTTCGCTGATGCTAAAAATACTGTTTACAATATGGTCACGGGACTTGCAGGCCTTATGTATCTTTCGGGAAGGATCGAATGCGCCGATGATAAAAATATGCGCCTGATCCGGAACGCGGCCGAACTTTACAAGAGGTACAGGGACAATATCGCCGCCTCGGTACCTGTCTTTCCTTCCGGCACTTTCGACATTGACAGCGACGGCGTCAATACATACGGTCTTATTGACCGCGGCGCGGGACTTATGTTCCTGTTCATATGGAATAATGGCGTGGAGGCCGTCAATGACTTCAAGCTCGATCTTTCTAAATATGCCGCATCCGGCATCCGTACGATCGATGAAGTTTATCCCCGCCTGCTCGGTTACCGTCTTACTGTAGAAAGCTCCGATCACGGAACGGTCATTGCAATGCTTCCTTCGGGGCCCTCGGCGCTCTATGCCGTTTTGAAAATATAGTTCGCAATTTAACAAAGCATAAGTGGTAAAGAAAAAACGCAGGACGTTACAAAAAACATCCTGCGTTATTTTTGCGCCATAAATCAGTTCGGATCATTTAAGAATCTTAAATTTACCAACAAGAGGAAGTTCCTTTGCTTTTCCGGTAGCGGCGTTTACGATACCGAGAATGGCAAGTACGAGGACGCAGATTCCTGCGAGTCCGAAGATGATGCCGGTAATAATTCTGACGATCGGAATAAGTCCAAGCGGAATAGAGATGATTCCGATCGCAAGTCCTACTATCATCAGAGGCAGGCCCTGATTAACGTGGAAGCGTGCGAATTTTGAATTTTTAGCGGCAAATAACGGTATTAACAGAAGAATTCCGATATACGCGAGGACCGCCATGATCTTATTATCCTGAATGTCCTTCGGATCGTATTCCGCAGTGGTGTCCGGTGTGTCAAAGAAGCTGTTTACATCTGCCATATCTATCTCTCCTTTTTTAGTGCGGCCTGTGCGCATGGCGCTGCAGCCTTAAAAACAAAGCGAGGGAGGACTGCTCCCTTTGGAGCGCCTCCCTTTGGAGCTTTGCTATGACTCCTACGAGAATCGAACTCGTGTTTCCGCCGTGAGAGGGCGGCGTCTTAGCCGCTTGACCAAGGAGCCGTTATGTGCGAAGTATACACTATGGGCAGGAGGTTGTCAAGCGAAAAATATAATGCATTCAACTGAGCAAGCGTCCTGATAAATGTTATTGTAAAATCCGTCAAAAGCATTAATATTTATCTCTATCTGACATATCTCTCCCACGTTTATCCGGTATAAATATTTTTACAGTCAGTAACCAAGGTGAACATACCCGCATTAGCTTCATCCGGATATTCATATCCAGGTGCAATAAGGTCGGTAAAAACTTCATAGGGTCTCGAAGTCCCGTATAAATATGCGTTCCTCATATTCGGGCAGCGGCTTATGTCAAGCCGATTTCCCCCAATGTAACGTAATTCAGAAATAGTCTGGTTATTCTTCATATCCAGTTCTTCGATGCCGGAATTAATCAAATTTATTCTGTTCAAAGAATTGTTTTCGTTTAAAATCAGGTTCCTGACATTACACCTGAAAATATCGATCGTATATAACTGATCGTTTTTACTCAGATCGAGCTCTTGAAGTGTCATATTCTCCAGACTGCAGGATTTGAGATTGGTGTTATGGCTCAAATCAAGTTTAGCTAAAGATGTTATATGAAGGTCAATGTTTTCCAATTCATAGTTACCGCTCAGATCAAGTTCAGTAATAAGATTGGAATACAAAGCGATTCCTTCCAATTTTTTGTTTTGACTTATATCAAGTTCTTCAAGAAGTTCAGTAAACGCAACGCTGCTTGAAGCAAAGCCGATATACAAAAAGGTTATATTGGGTACGATGCTCAGATCGAGCGATCTGGAAGGGACTCCATTGAAGTACAAACTTTTAAGCTCATAAAAATATTCAATTCCTTTAATAGATTTATGATTGTAATAAATGTTCATTGAATCAACTCTTTTGATTTCCATGTCGCTCAATACCGAATCTTTAGTCAAATCGTAATTCTTCTTGATGTATTCACGAAATTCACTGTCAGGGAAAGTCGATTCGTTGATCGGTACATCTCCGTGAATCGGAGTAGCCGTAGGCTGATCGGGAGTAGCAGTCGTCGGAGCATCTGTAATTATCGGCGTCGCCGTGAGCGTCGGAGCATCAGTAGGCGGCGAAGTAAGTGCAGGAGTCGGCTCAAGAGTAGAGGTAGGAATAACCGTTGACGTCGGATCGGGAGTCGCAGTCGGTGTAGCCGTTGCCGTCGGAGCGGTAGTAGCGGTCGGAGTAACCGTTGACGTCGGACCGGTAGTAGCGGTCGGAGTAACCGTTGACGTCGGATCGGAAGTCTCAATATAAGTTACAGCTGCAGTGAAAGTTCCGGTAGACGTAGGTATTTCGTTTATAATTGGCGTGACGATCGCGGTAGGCGCAGGATCTTCGGTCATAGAAGGAGTGACTTCGGGCGTGGGCGTATCCGTGTCAATTCGCGGCATTGTCGGAATCGTTGTTGTTTCCGGGAACGTAACCGTAGGAACGATATGGGCGGGATCAGAACGCCTGCGGAAATATTGTCCGAGCAGAATTCCTGCGACAATAAGCACCAGAACGGCGGCAATAGATGCAGCCGCCTTCCATGCAGTTGCTAACCCGCCGGAACGCTTTTCGCGAACGCCTGATCCTCCTCTCTTGTTCGGCTTTTCAACGACAAGTTCTTCTCCTGCAGCTAAAAACGGCGTTCTAAGGCCTTCAGAGGCACTTTCGTTATCGGCCTGAGTAGTTTTAGCCACGACCTTGATGCCGTCCTTTTCGGCCGCAAAATCGGCGTATTTTTTGATATGCCTGTCGGAGATACCTGAAGCTAATTTACGGATGAGATCGTCTTTCATAAGAAAATCCCCTCCTTCTCCAGAAATGCCTTCAGAGCCTTCTTTAACCTGTGTATTATGCTCTTAACGGTGCCGGTGGGCATATCGAATCTGCGCGATATTTCTTCGATCGACTCATCGAAATAAAACCGCGCAACAAATATCATATTCTGTTTATCGGAAAGCCCCTCCAAAAATCTGTCGATCGTATCGCTTATAGCGAGGCGGTTCACGACAGCATCGTCGGTATACGCTCTGTCAGATGCCGCGTCAAGAGGAAGTGCCCCGGTCACGGCTTCGTTCTTCTGATTATGATTCTTTTTATAAAGATTGATCGAGTTGTGGCGTACGATCGTGGCCAGATACGCAGTGAAACGCTCCGGTTTGGCTGGCGGAATGCTGTTCCAGACGTCAAGAAAAGAATCATTGACGATCTCGCACGCATCCTCATGATTCTGAAGGATGTTAAAGGCAATCGTAAAGCAATACGGATAATACTTTTTTTCAAGCTCCCGCAGCGCTTCTTCGTCCCTCTTCTCTAGAAGATCCAGAATATAATTGTCCGTCAAAGTCTTTTGCGGCCCCCCGGATACTGATCTGTTTATTTGCCATAACGGGAGGTCAATAAATGTTTCCATACCTCACCTTTTTTATAGACAAAAATAATGTCCTTAAAGTTTCACTATTATTTGCCAATCTCGATATTATTTGCAAATTGCAAATTTTGAAATTATTTGCCGATTTCGAAATTGTACACGCCGCTGCCAAGCTCAAGTGTCAAAAGCCCGTTGTCAAACGAAACAACGTTGATGCCTTCCGCCTCTTCTAACGGAACGCCGCTCTCGGTTACTGCCGTCAATGACTCAGCACGCAAATAAAGCGTTGCCGAAGTATTGCCCGGAACTTTACACTCGTATTTCACGATGATATTGTCAACAGCTTCCCAGCTGCTTTTTATCATTCCTCGGACCGATTCATACGCGCCTTTAACAAAAGTAATATTTCCTCCTGCAGTAGGATTCAGAATGATATGCGAAAATGCAGGCGCATTCTCGTCGCAGCCTATCCCGGAAAGCATGCTGTAGAGCCACTCTGTAACCGAACCGTACGAATAATGGTTGAAAGAGTTCATCGCCGCGTCTCCGAAGCCGTCAGCCAGCGTGTAGCTGTTCCAGCGCTCCCAGATCGTCGTAGCACCCTGAAGGATCGGGTATTTCCAGGACGGATATTCTTCCTGCTGAAGCAGACCGAAAGCTGTATCAGTATGTCCGAATCTGCAGAGGACGGGAAGCAGCAGCGAGCAGCCTATAAAGCCGGTAGTCAGTTTCGTGCCGTTTTTGATTATTTTATCGTTAAGGCGGTCAGCCATTGCCTGCCTCATATCCTCAGGCAGGATATCGAACGCAAGCGCTACAAGGTACGAAGTCTGAGTATCCGATTTAAGTCTCTTCTCATTTCTCACATATTTCCCGATCCATGCTTCGCGGTATTTCGCCGCATGTGACGCAAACCGTTCCGCGTCTTTATCCTGGCCGAGAAGCCTCGCCATCTTAGTAAGAATATCGCATACCCGAATACAATATGCCGTATCCGTCACACCCTTGTCGGTCGTCTCACCGATCGACAGCCAGTCTCCGTACGCACTGCGCGATCTGATATAATTATCGCTCGTGCTGACCAGATACGACTCGTACTTTTTCATATTCTTATAATATTTTTCGATATAAGAGATATCGCCGTAGCGCTCGTACATTATCCACGGAATGATCACACCCGCGTCGCCCCACGCGTTATTGCCGGAACCGGTATAGTTCTGCCGCCAGGTCTGAGGGGCAACGTCCGGATACGATCCGTCAGAGCGCTGACAATCATTCAGATCGGTTATATATTTGTCAAAAAATGCCTTTACGTTCATGTTATACGCGGCTGTCCCGCAAAAGATCTGTGCGTCGCCGGACCAGCCCATACGCTCGTCACGCTGAGGGCAATCAGTAGGAGTAGAAAGGAAATTTCCTCTCTGGCCCCAGTAAGTATTTGAGATCAGCTGATTTACAAGTTCATCGGAAGTAGAAAGCCACCCGGAATCCTCGAGATCAGAATAAAGAACGATCGCATTCACGTCCGAAAGCGCCGGAGCTTCGCTAAGCCCGGACAGTTCAATATAACGGAACCCGTGGAAAGTGAACGTCGGAGTGTAGTTTTCGCCGTCAGGATCTCCCCTCATAATATACGTGTCCGTCGCTTTGGCGGAGCGAAGGTTCTCTGTATATAACGTGCCCTTAGGACCGTCGCTGCCTTTACTTCCGTCATTGAGCATTTCAGCATGACGAAGAGTTACTACGGTTCCATTGCTGCCTTTAAGATCGACGCTTGCAACGCCTGCAAGATTCTGTCCGAAATCATAAATATACGTTTTTTCATCGATTTTAGTTACGCTCTTTGCGGCTATTTTATCCATTGCACGCACGAGCCCGGATAATTGCGGTACCAGTTTCCCAACTCCGAGTTTTGCGGCATCTGTTGTCACCGCCTGCTTCCAGGCCGCAGTATTGCGCGACGATCCGCCCGCCGAACACCAGCCCGCTTCCGGGAAATTGCCGTCGCAAACTTCACCGTTAAATATGTCATTATAGAGTATGGGGCCGCCGTTATCGCAGCAGCTCCAGCTTTCATCAGTTTTAATCTGCTCCCTGCGTCCGTCTTCGTAATCGATTATCAAAGTCGCTATTAAAGCAGGAGAAGTCCCTCCGTAAGGAGAATATGCCCCAATGTACCAGCCGCGGCCAAGCATTGCGCCTATCACGTTTTCGCCTTCTTTAAGAAGCTTCGTGACGTCGAAGCACTGATACATAATGCGCTGCGTATATTCAGATCTTCCGGGATTAAGGACTGAATTATCAACGGATTCTCCGTTCACGTACGCCTGATAAAGCCCGGCCGCAGAGGCGAACAGAAACGCACTTTTAACGCCTGTGCCGATATTAACGCTTTTCCGGAAAAGCGGCGCCGAAGAGTTATAATCAGTTATGGAAACGTTGTTATTCCAAGGAGTTTCTCCGTACTTTATCACCGAATTTACTTTCTTGAATGAAGATTCGGAAGCATCGGGATCGAACCAGTCATTCGAGGCAGAGTCTGTCGCGACCCACGTTCTATCCGAAACTATACGGTCACTTGATCCGTCTTTATATTCGATTATTATGCTGACAATGCACGCGCCGTAGCCGTGCTGTTTGTTTACTGCGCTGGCGGCAACAACGTTCCGTCCCTGCTTGAAGAACTTTGCAGCGTCAATAAATTTAGCGTGTTCCCAGCCGTTTTCCTCAGAATTCGACATAACGAGATTTCCGTTAACGTAAACGTCTCCGAAATCGTCCGCCGTATAGCAAACAATAGCGGTTTTGATCTCTTTTTCGATATTTAATGATTTTCTGAAATATTCGGTTTTTACGGGAACGTTTCCCTGTGAATCGCCGGTAAGCAGCCATATCCAGTTTGCGCCGTTAAATGAAAGCGAGCGGTTCTCTGCGGCGGTGATCCATTTAGCGCCGCCCAGATCATCGGCTTTTATCGCAGTAGTAAAGTGAGAAATTCCGGAGTCAAGCATTTCGCCTTTTTCCGTCGTTACCGAAACACTCCACCAATATCTTGTCGCATCTTTTAACTGTTGAGTATCGCCGCCGTAAATTACGGCAACATTATTACCTGATTCTACCGTGCCGGAATCCCAGATCAAACTGCTCCCGGCCTTCAGGTCCGCTTCGCTCGCGGCAACGCGTATCTGATACGATTTCTGCTTAAGGCCGCGTTCCTCCGTATTGATTGCCCACGAAAACAGCGGCGCCCCTTCGACGCAAAACGGGTTCTTCTCGTAATTGACCCTGAGCGAAGTTACAGGATGATCATCATCAGGTTCTTGCCCGTCTGCTCCCGGTCCTGAGGTTGATCCGGAAGAAGGCGGATCATTCGGAAAAGATTTCGGGGTACATCCTGCGGCAAACGAGAGAAGCAATAATGCCGAAATAATTATGGCGATTACACGTTTCATATATAACCTCTTCAACAAAACATGCAGAGCCCGGATGAGCGGTACTCTGCATGGGAAATAAAATATCAATTATCAAACTCAGTCTTCATTCTCAGCTGCGTTTTTCTTAGCCTCTTCAATGATCTTCTGCGCGATCATTTCCGGAACGTCCTCGTAGCGGGCGAATTCGGTGTGGAAGCTGCCTCTGGCCTGCGTGATGGCACGAAGATCGATAGCGTATCTGGTCATTTCAGCCATCGGTGCTTCGGCAACGATCTCCTGAATACCTCCGCCGATCGGGTTCATACCGAGGATGCGGCCGCGGCGTTTGTTCATATCGCCGATAACGTCGCCCATGTAACGGTCGGGAACGTAAACGTTAACCGTAACGACAGGTTCGAGAAGGACCGGTTTCGCGCGCTTTACGCCATCCTGGAACGCCAGTTTAGCGGCGGAAACGAATGCTACTTCTTTGGAGTCAACGGGGTGATATTTACCGTCGACGAGCGTCGCTTTAAGGCGGACAACGGGATATCCTGCGAGCACGCCTTTCTTAACGCTTTCCTGAAGGCCTTTTTCAACCGACGGGAAGAACTGCTTCGGAACCGCTCCGCCGAATACGTTCTCGGCAAATTCGAGTTCGTCTTTCTCACCGGGTTCGAATTCGATAACGACTTTACCGTACTGGCCTGCACCGCCGGACTGCTTCTTATGAAGTCCTTCAGCAGTTACTTTAGAACGGATGGTCTCGCGGTATGCGATCTTCGGATCGGAGATATCGACGCCTACGCCGTATCTGGTCTTGAGTTTGCTCATGATGATATCGATGTGCATCTCGCCCATACCGGAAACGGTGGATTCGCCCGTATCGGGGCTCTGTCCGAAATGGAACGTCGGATCCTCTTCAGCAAGTCTGGAAAGGCTGGAATTCAGTTTGTCTTCGTCGCCTCTCGTTTTAGGCGTGATAGCCTGTACGATCTGAGCTTCAGGGAACTGGATAGCGGGAAGTTCGATCTGGTTAGCTTTGGTTCCGAGAGTATCATTCGTCTGAGTAACGGTAAGTTTTGAAACTGCGCCGATATCGCCGGCAATGATCTCGGTAGCCTGCTGCTGTTTCTTTCCTCTCAGCGTGAATACCTGAGTGAAACGTTCGTCAGCTTCTTCATTAACGTTGTAGATCTGGTTATCCGCTTTGATCGTTCCGGAATAAACTTTGAATATAGAAAGTCTGCCTACGAACGGGTCAACGATCGTCTTGAACACGAATGCGAGCGGCGAGCCTGCGGCGTCTACTTTGATCTCTACGGGATTTCCGTCTTTATCTGTTCCGACAACGGGCGGTACCTCTGTAGGATCGGGCATATATTCAACGATAAAGTCTAAGAGCTTTTTAACACCGGTGTTTTCGTTTGCAGCGCCGACCAGCACGGGAGCGCACGTTCCGGCTACGATAGCTTTCTTAAGTCCGGTGACCATCTCTTCGTCGGTGAATTCTTCGCCTTCAAAGTACTTCATCATAAGTTCTTCGTCTGACTCAGCCACAGCCTCTTTAAGGTCATTATGGATCGACTCTGCCTCGTCCTTTACGGAAGCGGGGATCGCATCTTCAACGAACGTGCCGTCTTTACCGATCTTATAACCGACCATCTTAACGGTATCGACCATTCCGACCATGGCGCGGTTCTCAAAAACAGGAAGCTGAAGCGTAACGCATGACGTTCCGAAAGTTTCACGCATAGAAGCGTAAAGTTTTTCGAAGTTAGCGTTTTCTTCGTTCAGTCTGTTCACGAAGAACATGCGGGGCATCTTTGCCTTAGTAACGATATCCCATGCTTTTTCAGCGCCGACGGATACCGAATCACCCGCAACCACTATAATAGCCGAATCCGCCGCGGCAACACCTTCAAGCTGCTCCGCTACGAAATCGAAATATCCGGGAGTGTCAATAATATTTATCTTTTTACCCTGCCAGTTGCAAGGGGCAACAGCCGCCTGCACGGATACATGACGTTTGATTTCTTCAGGATCATAATCCAGGACAGTATTTCCGTCGGCAATCTGCCCCAGCCTGTCGGTTGCCTTGGAAATATAAAGCATCGACTCTCCTACTGTTGTCTTACCAACACCGCTGTGACCCAGAAATACTACGTTGCGTATGTCCGTACTCTTCATAAAACTACCTCCATTGACATTTTAGCCCAAACAGCATTCCGCTCAAAAGCCAAAATATAGTATACACCAGACCGGCACTGCGTGTCAATACTGCATCTTTCAAATGAGACTGTAAGCTATCGGTAAACTATCGATAAGTAAACCAAAGAATCTCGCGCCCAAAATAAAAGACCGGCAACTGTTCGCCGATCAGCGACTAATTACCGGTCTGAAGCGGGACTATGTTACAGCCCCTTTTGAGGATATCGGAAAAGTATTAAAACAATTCCTGCTATCAATAAGTTTTTCTCTTTGCGAATACAAAGGCAGCTGCCATAACGGCCACGATAACCATGGCAATAACGGCAAGCTCTGCGTCACCGGTCTGAGGAACGGTCTCGGGCTGGGTAGCAGGCTGCGTTGCGGGAACGTCGGTATCCTCTGGGTTCGCTGCGAAGAAGTTTCCGTCAACCTTGTATCCGGCTACGGTGAACGCGAAGGTTTTATTTCCGGCCTGAGCGCAGTTAACGATATATTTGACGTTTTCAACTTCTTCCGAAGGAGTATGGTCGAGAACCATGTACGAACCTTCGTTGTCGCCAGTAAGATGATCGCCGCCGACAGATACTTTGAGAATATACGTTCCGGCGTCAAAATCCTCTCCGAGATCAAGAGTAGCCGCAGGATTTCCGTTGGTAACTGCTTCGATCGAAACGCTCTTTACGGGAGTCTGTGCAAGAGTATTTTCAACATTGCTTGCGAATTTGAAAAGATCCATGGTAAACGTTACCGGAACACCCTTTGAAAGATCGCTGGCCCAGTAAGTAGTAAGCGCGATTTTGTTAAATTTGCCGGTAGTAGTGAACTCAGCAGCAGCGTACTCGCCCTCGGCGTTCATCCAGATGGCGCTTCCGTCTAAGGGGCTGTTAGTTCCGGCGGCAGGCGCGTAATCAATGATCACAGGAGCATCCTTGTAGCCCCAGGTGATCTCTTTGATGGCAGCTTCGGTGCCGTCTTCGAGTTTGCTGTACATTTTGAGAGAATTGGTTTCCTCTTTAGTAAGCTCGACAGTCAGGTTGAATCTTCTCGGATTAGCAGATCCGGTTCGAGAATTTCCGTTTTCATCCCAGAGATTCGCGTCGTATATCGCATAACCCCATTTGATCTCTCCGCCGTTGACCTGGATACCGATATCGCTAAGAGCATCATCGGTGGAATACCAGCCCTGCATATGCAGATATTTGTAATCCAGTCCGAAAAGATTTCCGATATTACCGTCGCCGGCAATTTTTCCTTTAACATCCGTATCGGCTTTCGCAGGGACCCACGGAGCGGGATAGTTAGTCGGATCAGCATTAACGTCAGCAACGTTCGTCAGGTACGCACCGTCAAAATTCAGCAGACTCGCGGCGTTAGCGACAGTAGCGAACATCGTGAGAACCATTGCGGCAATAACTACGATCGTTATCAATTTCTTCATATCAAAACCTCCTGTGTTTTAACCGGCTTGAGCAGCCGGATTTGTATTGGCATATATACATCAACTTCAGAATAATGTCAATGCTTTTCTGCGCCGCAGTGAAAAACCGGCGAAAGAATCGCAAACATCGGAATTGATTATCCGCTTCATTTGTGCTATATATCAGTCTATACTTCCATGAGGTGATCATATGAAAAAATCAGTTATACTTATGGCTATCGTGCTTGCCTCCCTCTTAGCATCTGCAGGCTGCGGCGTTCAGGATGTTCGCGAAGAAACGTCAGGCGAGGCGGTCATCGCAGATAAGACAAACGCGCCTGAAATAACCGAACCAATTTCATTGACCACTGAACCTGCAGCGAGCGAAGAGCCGGCGGATTCTGAGCCGGCGTTGACCCCTGCAGAAACGTCCTCGCCTTCACCCACACAGGAGCCTTATAAGGTACCGTCACCGACTCCGGAACCTTCGGTGGCCCCGGCTCCGACCGTGACTCCGGCGCCCACCCGCACGCCCTCACCTTCACCGACGAAAGAACCTGCTCCTACACCTGCTCCAACTCAGAAACCGACTCCGACTCCGACTCCGACTCCGGCTAAAACTCCTTCTCCTACGGCATCACCGGCTCCAACCCCCACAGCGACACCCACAACGACACCCGTACCTACCACGGTTCCCACTCCTACCCCGGCTCCAACTCCTACGCCGACTCCAACTCCTACGCCGACTCCTTCCCCTGAATACAAGCTGAACGAACTAATCAAGGAAGGAAAACAATTCAGCGTCGGATTTCAATTCGTACTTCAAAGCCAGCCTTACGAAGGCAATTACGTAGGTCAGGGCGCGTGCTCGGACGGAACTTACGCATATTTTATCCTAAAACCCGCCGCCGATGGTGAAGCAATAATTGCCAAGCACGATCTTAAGACCGGAGCGCTGGTAAAGAGAAGCGGCCCGATATACGTTTTCCACGGCAACGATATGACGTACGACTCCGCGAAGAACCTGCTTTATATTGCCCACGGCTCGTCTGAAGGCAAGATATTGACGACGGTCGATCCAGATACTCTCGAAGTCGTAACGCAGTCCGTAAGTATTAAAAAAGGCGCAGGTGCTATCACATATTCACCCGAGCGGGATATGTTCGCGATCAGTCAGGGCGGAAAAAGTCTGCATTTCCTCAACAACAATTTGAAAGTGACCTCTTCGATAACGCGCGAAGTGCTCGGATACACTGCTCAGGGCATGGGTTCCGACGAGGATTATATATATTTTCCGATGAGTCCGAAGGACAATAACAGAGACAACATTCTCGTGGTTTATGATTGGTCGGGCAATTACGTTACTACCGTCCATCTCGATACGGACCGCGAATCCGAGTCAATGTTTATGGTGAACGGAGATTACTACGTGAGCTTTTATTTCGGCGACGGGGCAAGGCTCTACAAGCTCGTATTTTATGTCGATTAAGAGATCACTCCGTCGAAACGTACGTCAAAAATATCGTGCGGAACTGAATCTGTCAACATTTCATGGCGGCACAGCACGTACGCCGAATATGCGGCGCGCGTATGGTCAATATTATATCTTTCAGCGTTCCTGAAGGCAAAAAAGCGGTCGTAATATCCTCCGCCGTAGCCTAGGCGAAAACCGTCTGAAGAAGCACATACGCACGGGATCAAAGAAAGATCGATCGAACAGGCAGGCACGGTCGGAGCATCAGCAGGCGCCGCAGGAATACCGTATTGTCCGGGCACGAGTTCCACCACTGAAGAGATCCGGGCTGCGGCCATAATACCCTTCAAAATTATCCGTGGAACGTAAACGCTCTTTCCAAGTTCTAACGCGCGATCGATTATCCGGGACGTATCGGGTTCAAAACCGCGGCTGACGTAAACGAATATTGACCGCGCCGAACCGAATTCGGGCAGTTCAAATACTTTTTGCGAAATGGCCAGATCGGAGGCGGAAATATATTCCGGACTAAGATTTTGCCCCTTTTTTATCATCTTTTCGCGCAGCAGTTTTTTCTGTTCCGCAACGGTTAAGTTTACTTCAGGAATATCCATTTCTCACCCGTAAGTTTTTATTATTTCTTCGGCAATGGTCCTGCGCTGCACGCAGCGGTCCATCGCCTGCTTCTCTATATAGCGGTGAGCATCGGGCTCGGCCATCTTAAGCTCACTAATAAGCAGCCATTTAGCGCGGTTAACGAGCCGGATCTCTTCCATCTTCTCCTCGAACGAAAGCACCTTCTTCTCGCTTAATCTAAGCCGTTCACGCGCACTCATAAGCCAGCCGAAAGCAAGCAGGAGCGTTGACCTCGAAAAAGGTTTCTGGATCAGGAAGACACCGTATCCGGCATATTTTTCAAACAGTTCGGGATACAGCTCGGCACGCACCATAAGGAGGACAACAGTCTCTTTCCTTGACGACACGTCAATGCAAAACCGCAGCCCGTCATCGTCAGTCAGCGGAGAATTGACAATAACAAAATCGAAATCTCTCTCAGCCACAGCACGCTTAGCAGCACTCACGTTTCCGACAATATTGACCGGATAATACCTGTTTCCGGGCAGCATTCCAGCTATGTTCCCGTTAAGATTGGAGGATGCCGAAACAAGCAGAACGCTGTATACCCGTTCCATAAGACTCATTTCGTTCCCTCCTTTCTGCCAATCATCCAAATCACTTATAAACCGCGAAATACGATAAAGCCGCGAAATAAATAGATCCTTATCATTCTTTGCAATAAATATCCAGCACAGGCTGAGGCACAAATTCTTTTACGAACGCGCTCCCCGCCGCGAGCTTCTTAGCCTCATCAATACTTCCCGGAAGCTTTCTGAACCGCTTTAAAACAGACGGATCTGCTTTAAACAAATTAATATCGGCAGGTTCGGGAAGCGTAAGTTTATGCTCGATCCCGTAAAGTCCGGCTCTTATAAGCAGCCCAAAAGCCAGATACGGATTAGCTGAAGGATCAGCCGAACGCAATTCCGCCCTTTCATACTCACCTGCCGCGGCCGGAATACGTATAAGCTGTGAACGGTTTTCGTGTGACCATGAAACGTAACCGGGCGCTTTGCGTTTCCCCAGGCGCTTATATGAATCCTCAACAGGATTCATAAACAGAGTGATCTCGCCGATCTTCTCTAAAATCCCTGCAAGTACGTTCCTGAAATATTCATCGCTGAGCGGCCTTAAAGAAATGTTAATATGAAAGCCGTTGCCCGGAAGATCCTCGCGCGGTTTAGGCGAGAAGTCCGCAAAAAGCCCGCTGCGGTGTGCGACGGTCTTCACCACGGTACGGAAAGTCATCGCATTGTCCGCAGACGAAAGTGCGTCGGAATATCTGAAGTCGATCTCGTTCTGACCCGGTCCCTCCTCGTGATGCGAGCTTTCCGGCTGAATACCCATCTGCTCGAGCGTAAGGCAGATCTCACGGCGTATATTCTCGCCCTTATCATCCGGGGCAATATCCATGTAACCTGCATTGTCGTAAGGCTTATCTGTCGGTTCATTTTTAGCATCTAATTCAAACAGATAAAACTCCTGTTCGGCGCCGAAATAAAACGAAAAACCGGCTTTTTCAGCATCCGCAACTGCTTTTTGCAGGAATGCACGCGTATCACATTCGAACGGGCGTCCGTCGGGGTACGAAATTTTGCAGAACATGCGGACAACTCTTCCGTGCTCGGGGCGCCACGGCAGCGGCGTCAACGTATCCGGCTCCGGATGCAGCAGCAGGTCGGAATGTGTCTCGTCACCGAACCCGGCGATAGCGGAGGCGTCAATAGCGATCCCGTACTCGAACGCTCTTTTCAGTTCTTCAGGCATTATCGAAATGTTTTTCTGACGCCCGAAAACGTCGCAGAAAGCCAGACGGATGAATTTCACGTCTTCTTCCAAAGCGTACTGAATAACTTCATCAGCAGTATATTTCATAATATCTCCCCCAGCAAAAAGTACGTCCGGATCAGTCGCGGTCAGTTCGCAACGTAAAGACGTTTGTATGGATTTTTAGTATCGGGCGTTACTGCAACAAATTCGGAGTCCATTATCTCGTCAAAATCAGACCCGAACAGTGTGCAGAACTCAGATACGTATCCGGAGATTTCCTTAAGGTCAGTTTCATCGGCCTTCCGGACGCTGACCTGATCCGGGAAAAGTATTCCCTCGCAATTCCCTCTCAGGAACATTTTCCCTCCGTGCATACCGGTACACGGGAAGTTACCGACAATTCGTTTATCGCCGATCCCCAGTCCGAGCACCACGATAACTCCTCCTGCCTGGTATTCACCAAGAAAGCTTCCGGCAAAGCCTCCGATGACCATCAGAGGAACTTTATTTTCGTACGCCTTCATATGAATACCGGCGCGGTACCCGGCATTGCCCTTAACAAATATCGAACCTCCGCGCATTGCGTAGCCGCAGGCGTCGCCGATGTTGCCTCCGACAACGATCCTGCCTTCGTTCATCGTGTCTCCCACGGCATCCTGAGCGCTGCCGTTTACAACGATCTCCGCTCCGTTCAGATATGCTCCGAGCGCGTTTCCCGGGGTGCCGTTCAGCGTTACTTTTATGTCAGATGCTCCGGCGGCAATAAATCTCTGCCCCGTGCAGCCGTTGACAACGGCTTCCGGGCCGCCGCGGCGCAGCGCCTCATTGACCTCTCTGTACCCGAGACTTCCTGCGTCAATTACCATTATACAGCACCTCCCAATCTTTTTCTACGAATTTCTGCGCTGAAAATATAATTTGATGCGATATTGTGAGCAAAATCGGGCGAAACCGAATCGAGCGGCACTTTTTCGCGGATAAGCGAAGTGTAGATGCCTGCTCTTTCCTCCGCGCCTAAAAGCATAAATCCTTTCAGCAATCCGTCCTTTACAAAAAACTTTCTTACAGTTCCGTCTCTGTTCGCGCATATGCATTCGCCGTCGTACGAACCGGCGGTCATGATATGGAACCCGAAGAAACCGATAGAATTCATCGGGATCGCATTGTCGAAAACAGCATCGCCTCCGGAGAGATTAATACCGGCAGTAAAGCCCTGCATATATGCGTTTGGCAGGATCGCAAGCACGCGGTTTGAGCCGGTGGAGCTGTCGTACCCTTCGGCGCAGTCACCTGCCGCGTAAACGTCAGGCAGCGAGGTACGCATCCGTGTATCGACTACGATCCCTCTGTTAACATTTCCGCCTGCGTTTTTTACGATATCCGAATTTGCTCTGACGCCTAAGGCGAGCACCAGAACGTCGAATCTCACGGTGCTTCCGTCGTTCATGAAAGCCTCTCCCGCGCTGAACTTTTTAACGCTGTTTCCGAGCAGGAAATCAATTCCGCACTCTTTAAGCTTGCTTTCAACGATCGAGGCGTTTTCGGCGTCAAGTATGCTCGATAGCACTCTGTCTGCCAGGTCGCATACGGTGATCTTTCCGGCTTTATCATATATTCCTTCCGCACATTTAAGCCCGATCAGTCCGGCGCCAACGATCAATACGGATGG
>JAFWQX010000016.1 GCA_017508875.1 Clostridia bacterium
ACCGGAAAACGCGATGACGAGGCGGAATCGTTTGACCGCGTAATAACGCTTGAGGAGGGATCGCAGCGTGGCTGACAGTTTCATCTTAAAAGGCGAGACAGTTTACATTACGCCGGACAGCAGCGACGCGTATATGGTCACGCGCGGCAGAATGCTCGTGTTTATCGTTCCGGTAGACGGTAAAAGCACGGGGCGCCGCACCTTTCTCTATGAAGCGGGCGAGGGCGAAACGGTCCCGGGGCTGTACTATCGAGACCTTAATTACAAAAAGTGGGCGTTTTGTTTCGGCTCGGCCGGAGGGTGCGAGGTCAATATTTTGCGCGGCGGCGCGGGCGAGGACGTCAGGCGTGAATTTACGCGCAGGGCAAACGTGCCGCATTACTACGAAGAAGGATTTGAAGAAAGCGTCGTTGACTGCCGCAGAATAAAGGCACTCGCGGAGGACAATTTTATCCGCAGGAGCGCCGAGGCGAATTCGCATATTTCAGAAGTAACGAACGGGATCGTTGACGACGCCGTATTCGTCAGAAAAACCGAAACTATCCGCACCGGCGAGCCTTTGTACGACTGCATCGCATACCTCTGCGCGAAAGCCGGAGCGCGTATCGCCCCCTTGCGCAAAGTGCTCGAAATGTACGGCAAGGACTACACCATATATGACGTGGCAAGGATCTCGGATTTTGCCTGCCGCGAAGTGAAACTGAACGAGAAACCGTATCAGGCGGCGAAGGGCAGCGCCCGTGCGTTCGCTAAAGAGCCGTTTATAACGGAGGGACCCGGCGGGAAGCCGATGGTCTGCTTTCGCAGAAAGCGGCGCGCGTTTCTTTACGATCCCGAAACGGGAGAGGTTATACCGGTAACGGGCGGTGAAGCGGGGAAAGCATATTATATAACGCGCACATTGCCGTCGCGGAAACTCGAGACCGGGGATATTGCCGCGTTCTGTGCCAAAAGCATCAGGCCGCTGTACATGATCTTACTGTGCGCCGCCGTGCTACTTTGTGCCGCCGGAGCATTCCTGCTTCCGTTAAAAGGCGGAGAGCTGCTGGAGGCGGCGCTGCCCGCGGGAGGCGCGGGATCGGCAATAAAACTCGCGCTGATATTGACGGCGGCCGGCGCCGTTTTCGGCCTGCTCTCGGCAATACGCGGCATCGCGCGGAAAACGATTGCCCAAGAGATTGAATTTGACCTGCAGAACGCGCTTTACCACCGCCTTTTCCACATGCCCGAATCGTTTTTCAAAGAATCCGACTCGGCCTCGATCGCCGCGGGAGCAGCGGGCGCCGGAAAAGCCGCAGGGACGTATGCGGAACTGGTGATATCGGCCGTATCGGCCTGCTTAACAGGCATTGCCGCCGTCATCGGGACATTTTTATGCTCAGCCGCAGGTCCTGCAATATGCGCCATGATCCTGTTCGCTATTTCATTGACCCTATGGGCCGTTTTCGGAAAACTCTCTCTGAAACAGCGCGCGGAATACGGCGAAAAATCAGGCGAACTCAGCTCGCACCTGTATCAGTTTATTGACGGCGTCGAAGAAATTCGCGGCGCCGGAGCGGAGGATCACGTTTTATATGAACTTATGCGTTCCTACGCGGAGCTTAACAGACTTTCAGAAAAATACAGGAAACGCAGAACTCTTTTTGCGGTAATCTCCGGACTGTCCGGAGCAGTGCTGCTGATGCTCGGATTTATTACCTTCCCGGCCGTTCCGGGCGCGGCAGGAGGCGGAGGATTCACGGCATTCTGCATTTATGCCGGAATCTTGCTCGAAAGCGCGTTTCATGCAGGGAAAAATATCAGATTGCTGCTTTCGGAAGGCGGCGTCACAGGTACGCTCAGGCACCTGATGGATCAGGCGCCGGAATGCGGAGAAACTGCGGATGCGGCACCGGCGATAACGGGGGCAATCGAACTGAGCGGCGTTTCTTTCCGCTATTCGGACGATTCACCGATGATACTCGAAAACGTAAATCTGAGCATAAAAGCAGGGGAATACGTCGCGATCGCAGGACCGTCGGGCTGCGGAAAGAGCACGCTGATCAGACTGCTTCTCGGCTTCGTAACTCCAACTTCCGGCAGGATATATTACGACAATATCGATCTGGGCTCGATCGACAGAAACCGGTTACGCGCTTCCATGGGCGTCGTGCTTCAGGAGGATAAGCTCCTGGAGGGCAATATTCTGGACAACGTCCGTGCGTCAAGGCCCTGGGCGACGGAGGCGCAGGTCAGGCGGGCAATGGATCTGGCGGGGCTTTCTGAGGAGGTGGAAAAGCTGCCGATGGGGCTTATGACCGTTACCGGCCGCGACGGAGGCGGATTCTCCCACAGCCTGTACAGGCGGATACTTATTGCCCGCGCACTGATTAAAAACCCGCGCATACTCATTTTTGACGAGGCCGACGCAAATCTTGACCGCAGGTCAACAGATAAATTGCGTGCTGCGATAGCCTCGATGTCCTGCACGAGGATCATCGTTACGCACGACCCTGAAAGCGTTAAGGATTGCGGGCGAATCATCACGCTGGACGGCTCGGGGCACGCGTATTGTAACAAAGAGAGCGGAACGGTGTAATATATATAGAAGCGCGGCAATGCGGCCGTACTTCTGATTATTCGCGAAAACGGTATTAAAATGGGAGAAAATGATTTTTTAAAGAGAATGCAGCTTATGTCCGACAGCGAGCTGATGCTGGACGAAGACCGTCTTGCAAAGGTCGTAGGCGGGGCAAACGTGCATGCTGCTGACGCGATCGCGGAAGCGGAGATCAGCCCTTCGCCCGATGCCGGCATGCACATGAGCGCGGCTCTGTTTCGTAAAAAAAGCGGCGGAAAGCGCGTTTAAAACGTTAAAACGCAAGGAAGTAAAGGCGGCTGATTATCCGATTGCAAAAAATCCGGATAAGTAGTAAAATTAAGTTATGGAGAAGCTTCTCCAGACGGACGGTAGGTTATGAAAAAAAGCGACATCGAGAAAGTGTTATCATTGTTATCTGATTCCAAGGACTTCGCGGATGATGACAGACTTTCCAAACTCATCGGAAAAGCGGGCGAACTTGACGCGGATGAGCTTGATACGATCGTCGCCGCGGCGCATAAGGACCGCATGCGGTTCAGCGCGCTTCTTGACCGGATCGATTCCGAAAAAAATAACGACTGATTTTTACCGCCTGAGCAGCCCGGATACCGCGAGCGTTTTTTGTCTATGAGCAGAAGACATATCAAGAACAATACTCTGGAGCTTCTGGACGGGGAGAACAATGCAGTTCTTTCCGTTTTTGAATTTATGCGCGAAAACGTGATGGTGATGGAGCTTAAAGGGCAGATCAAAAACGAGGTCGCGCACAGCCTCGGCGACGAGATCGATTCGGCTTCGTTTGCGTGTGAGCGCCTCGAGATCGATATGAACGGCGTTTCGTATATTGCCGGAATGGGGCTCGAGATACTCGGGAAGACGCAGAGCGAGATCGAATCGGAAGCGGGGCCGGAGATCGTTCTTACGAACGTGCCGGAAGTGCTTGCCGCGAAATTGCGCGAGGCGGGATATGGCGGAAAAATTGAGATAATTGACCGTGACGGCCGGGGGTAGTCGGAGTTGGAGCAGCGGGAGCTTAATCATATAAAGCCGTACGAGGGCAGCGAGAAGTACATCTTCGTCAGCTATTGTCATAAGGACAACGAAGCTGTGATGAATCTTCTGCGCCTTCTTGAGAACGCGGGATACCGGTTCTGGTACGACGAGGGTATTGACCCGGGCTCCGACTGGCCTGAAGTTATCGCCGAGCACCTCGATAAGTGCGACTCGTGCATTGCCGTCATCACTCCCAACGCCCTCGAATCCCATAACTGCCGCCGCGAGATAAATTTCGCTCTGCGCCGTAAAAAACCGCTTATTTCGGTGTTCCTGGAGCCCGCGGAGCTTTCGCTCGGCATGGAGATGCAGCTGTTTTCCAGCCAGGTGATGTTCAAATATGAATATCCGTCCGAAGAGGCGTTCATGGAGAAACTTAAGAGCGCCGAGTGCCTTAAAGACTCCCTGGCGTCTGCAGGCGTCGCTCCCGCCGTGGGCCCCGCTCATTCAAGGGCGTACGTGCC
>JAFWQX010000129.1 GCA_017508875.1 Clostridia bacterium
GTAAAGACGGCGTGTTCGATCCCGGCGAGAACTCAATAGGCCTCACGATCGAAGGCGTTGGCGACGTTAACCTTCGTATGTCGATATACTTTTTTGAAAAACTCAAGGAAGCAGGCGTCATCACTCATTACGTGAGCGCGAATCTTGAAGATACCACGATGGAAGTCCTTCCGGCGAAGGTGTTCGGAAAAGGACTCGAAGTCATCTGCCGTCTGCGCGCAGTAGGCAGCTTCTTCAGAAGGTACAGCGAGTACGTGGAAAACGGCGCGAAGCTCGATTCCTACGTCGAGATGACTTTCAAAAACGACGCTAAAGGCGATCCGCTGGTAACGAGAGACGGACTCATCGAACTCGGGATCATGAGCGGCCGCCAGTATGACGATATCAAAGAAATGACCAAGAAAGTCACGAAAGTCGTTGCCGACGAAATGACTAAGAGGGGAATGGAACTTTACGACATCAAATTCGAGTTCGGATACGACGCCGACGGAAACGTGATGCTCATCGACGAGATCGCTTCGGGCAATATGCGTGTTTACAAGGACGGTCAGTACGTCGATCCGATGACGCTCTCCCGCCTGTTCTTCGCACAGTGATAAGTTTCGGACAATAAGCTCGGGAGGTAGTTTATGGGTGGCTTTTTCGGAGCTGCAAGCAGGCGCGAATGCATTGACGACGTGTTTTTCGGCACGGATTACCATTCGCACCTGGGCACGCGTATAGGCGGTATGGCTGCGTACAGCACGGATATCGGCCTGCAGCGGGTCATACACCACATCGTTAATTCTCCGTTCAGAACCAAATTTGAGCACATCTTCGACGAAATGCACGGTAATTCAGCTATCGGTTGCATAAGCGACTCTGATCCGCAGCCGCTGCTCATCCGGTCGAGGCTCGGTACTTACGCCATATGTATGACAGGCGTTATCAATAACGCCGAAGAGCTGCTTTCGCGCTGTTTCTCAAAATCGGGAGAGCATTTCGACGCGATGACGGGAGGCGCGGTAAATTCCGTAGAGCTTACCGCCGCGCTGATAAACCAGAAGACGAATTTCGTTGACGGAATTAAATATGCGCAGGAACTTATCGTAGGAACTGCATCGATACTTATCCTTCGCGACGACGGAAGTATCATTGCCGCACGCGATAAAGTAGGAAGACTGCCTGTCATAATCGGTAAGCGCGATGACGCATATTGCGTTTCTTTTGAATCATTCGCGTTCCTTAAACTCGGTTACGAGACGGTGCGCGAACTCGGCCCCGGAGAGATCGTCAGCGTTACTGCTGACAGGGTGGAAACGCTTTCGCCTCCCGGAGAAGAGATGCGTATATGCGCCTTTTTATGGTCATATTACGGCTATCCGACGTCAAATTACGAGGGTGTGAACGTAGAGACGATGCGCTACCGCAACGGCCGGATAATTGCCAGGCACGACGCCGAACTGGGCAATGCCTCTGACATTGACTACGTAAGCGGCGTGCCTGATTCGGGCACTCCTCATGCGATCGGATACGCCAACGAAAGCCGCGTGCCTTTTGCCCGCCCGTTCATAAAATATACGCCTACGTGGCCCAGTAGCTTTATGCCCCCGACGCAGGTCGAACGCGACAGGGTGGCGAAAATGAAGCAGATACCGGTGCACGAACTTATCCAGAACAAAAAACTGCTGTTCGTTGACGACTCGATCGTAAGAGGCACGCAGTTAAGAGAAACGGTAGAGTTTCTGTACGAGAACGGCGCAAAGGAAGTCCATATGCGTTCGGCCTGCCCTCCTATAATGTTCGGCTGCAAATACCTGAATTTTTCCAGAGCGACGAGCGACATGGAACTGATCGCGCGCCGCGTAATAATGGAACTTGAAGGCAGGGAAGGATTCGATCACATAGACGAATACAGCGACGGAAGCACCGAGCGCGGAAAACGGCTCCGGAAGGCAATCTGCGAGAAGCTCCACCTGTCTTCGCTTGAATTCCAGACGCTGGACGGTATCGTGGAAGCGATCGGGCTCGACAGCTGCAAACTCTGCACATACTGCTGGAACGGAAAAGAATAAAATAGACAAACAGGACTAAGCCGCGTGTTTATCAGCGCGGCTCGGTCTTTGAAAGGACAAAACAATGAATAAGCATTCAAAATCTGACAGCTACGCAAAAGCGGGCGTTGACATCACCGCAGGATACCGCTCGGTGGAACTTATGAAAGAACATATCAGCCGTACGATGACTCCGGGTGTGTTCTCGGACGTGGGCGGATTCGGAGGCCTCTTCAAGCCTGATCTTACGGGAATGAAAGAGCCGGTGCTGGTGAGCGGCACTGACGGCGTCGGGACAAAGTTAAAGCTCGCGTTTATCGCGGACAAGCACGATACCGTAGGCATCGACTGCGTGGCAATGTGCGTTAACGACATCATCTGCTGCGGCGCACAGCCGCTGTTTTTCCTGGATTATATCGCATGCGGAAAGAACGTCCCGGAGCGCATCGCCCAGATCGTTAAAGGCGTGTGCGAAGGCTGCGTGCAGTCAGGAAGCGCGCTGATAGGCGGCGAAACGGCAGAAATGCCCGGCTTCTATCCGGAAAATGAATATGACCTCGCAGGCTACGCGACAGGTATAGTAGACAGAGAAAAGATCATTGACAATAAACGCATGGAAGCAGGCGACGTCATCATCGCATTGCCTTCGTCCGGAGTCCATTCGAACGGCTTTTCGCTCGTGAGGAAAATATTTGACGTCGAGAACTCAGATCTTACGAAGCCCGAGCCTGACCTCGGCGGAAAGTCTCTTCTCGAAACGCTTTTAACGCCTACGAAAATATACGTAAAGCCTGTACTGAAACTGCTTAGAAGCGTTGACGTAAAAGGCATCTCGCACATCACCGGCGGCGGATTTTACGAAAACATTCCGAGGTCTATCCCCGAAGGGTTAAGAGCTGTGATCGACCGGAAGAGCGTAAAAGTTTTGCCGATCTTCGAACTTATCGCAAAGCGCGGATCCGTACCTGAGCACGATATGTTCAATACGTTCAATATGGGCGTGGGTATGAGCATCGTCGTGAAGAATGGTGAAGAGGAGAAGGCGCTCGGGATATTAAGATCCGAGGGAGAGGATGCGTACGTCATCGGCAGGATCGAAGCGTGCGAAGGCGACGAGCGCATCGTTATAATCTGACCCGGAGGTGCACGGTGGGGGATAAAGGTTCCGGAAAATCGAATACGGTCAGGGTCGCGGTCCTCGTTTCGGGCGGAGGGACAAATCTGCAGGCGATGATCGATCAGCACGCTGCGGGTAAGCTGCCGTCGTGCGAATTTTGCGCCGTCATTTCGAGTAAAAAAGACGCGTACGCGCTCACAAGGGCGAAAGAGGCCGGTATAAAAGCATTTACGGTGGATAAGAAGTCCTGCGCAGGGCAGAAGGATTTTGAAGATAAGATCACGGAGATCCTTAAAAAGACGCGCGCAGAAGTAATCGTGCTCGCCGGATTCATGTGTATATTGTCCGAAAAATTCGTAAAAGCATATCCTGAACGCATAATAAACGTTCATCCTGCGCTCATACCGTCGTTCTGCGGAAAAGGGTACTACGGCCTAAAAGTTCACGAAGAAGCGCTGAAATACGGAGTAAAAGTTACGGGCGCCACAGTCCATTTCGTCAATGAGATCCCGGACGGCGGCCGCATCATTGAGCAGAAGGCAGTGCGTGTACACGAAGGTGACACGCCGGAAAAATTACAGAAAAGAGTAATGCGCCAGGCGGAATGGAAAATATTGCCCGCCGCGCTTGAAAAGGTTTGCAGGGAAATAGCGGAGAGGAGAAACTAAAATGGCAAAATATGATCTGAAAAAACTGTTGTCCGAAAACACCTACCCCGGGAGAGGGATCGTGATCGGAAAGTCCGCAGACGGTAAATCTGCGCTGATCGCCTACTTCATCATGGGCAGAAGCGTTAACAGCCGTAACCGCGTCTTCGAGGCGTTCGAAGGCGGAATGCGCACCAAAGCGTTCGACGAATCCAAAGTCGTTGACCCCAGCCTCATCATCTACAATCCGTATCTGAGCTTTAAGTGCGACGATTATTGCGCGGACATCATCACGAACGGAAACCAGACCGACACGATTTACGATTTTATAAAAAAAGATCCGTCCGACTGCGCCGCCTTCACAAAAGCGCTCGCTACGCGCGAATTCGAGCCCGATAGCCCGAACTTCACGCCCAGGATCTCCGGCATCGCGTATTACTGCCCTGACGCATTTACGTACAGCCTCTCCATCCTTAAGAGCGACGGAACCGGCGACATCTGCAACCGCTACTGCTTCGATTATACGCCCAAAGCGGGGATCGGCCACTTCATCCACACGTATAAATGCGACGGAAATCCCATCCCTTCGTTCGAAGGCGAACCGGAGGAAGTGGAGCTTCCGAACACTGCAAAAGAACTCGCCGCGCTCGTATGGGAAAATCTCAACGAGGACAATAAAGTTTCTCTCTTCGTCCGCAGCGTCTGCCTGAAATGCGGCAAGGCCGAGGACATCATCATCAACAAAAACAACTAAGGAGCGTGCTGACAATGAAAGAATTTGAACTTAAATACGGCTGCAACCCCAACCAGAAACCTGCCAGGATTTTTATGCACGACGGCTCCGACCTGCCAATCGAGATACTCTCCGGCAGACCGGGATATATAAATTTCCTCGACGCGTTTAACTCATATCAGCTCGTAAAAGAACTGAAAGAAGCGCTCGGAATGTGCGCCGTAACGTCCTTCAAGCACGTAAGCCCGACTTCCGCTGCCGTAGGCATCCCGCTTTCCAAAGAGCTGAAAAAAGCGGTCTTCCAGGACGACATCGAAGGCCTCGACGATTCTCCTTTAGCATGCGCGTACGCGAGAGCCAGAGGCACCGACAGGATGTGCTCTTTCGGCGACTGGGTGGCGCTCTCGGACGTTTGCGACGTCACCACCGCTAAAATGATCAAACGCGAAGTATCCGACGGCGTCATTGCCCCCGGGTACGAGCCCGAAGCGCTCGAAATACTCAAAACTAAGCGCAAAGGCGCGTATAACATAGTTAAAATTGACCCGGACTACGTGCCTGCTCCGGTAGAGCATAAGCAGGTGTACGGCATCACGTTCGAGCAGGGCAGGAACAATTTCAAGATCGACCGCGAGCTGCTCGGTAATATCGTCACAGCGAACAAGGTCCTTCCTGAATCTGCCGTGAGAGATCTGATCGTTTCACTCATCACGCTTAAGTACACTCAGTCGAATTCCGTTTGCTACGCTGTAGACGGGCAGGCGATAGGCGTGGGCGCCGGTCAGCAGTCTCGCATACACTGCACCAGGCTCGCGGGGACAAAAGCGGATACGTGGTTCCTGCGCCAGCACGAAAAAGTACTGGACCTTCCGTTCCGCGACGATATCGGCAGACCGGACAGGGACAACGTCATTGACGGATACATCAATAAAAACGAAGAGGACGTGTGCTCCGACGGCGTATGGCAGCGTTATTTCACGCGCCGCCCCGAGCCGTTTACGCACGAAGAAATGCGCGCATACCTCGACAGCATTGACGGCGTATCGCTCGGATCCGACGCGTTCTTCCCGTTCTTTGACAACATCGAGCGTGCTAAAAGGAGCGGCGTAAAATATATCGCCGAGCCGGGCGGATCGATCCGCGACGACGCCGTGATCGAGTGCTGCGATAAATACGGAATGGTCATGGCATTCACCGGAATGAGACTGTTCCACCACTGATATTGATAAACTCCGAAAACTGATCCGGCCGGGCCGGACGAATAAACGTAAACAGAGGTAACCGACGTGAAAATAATGGTCGTTGGCGGCGGCGGAAGAGAGCACGCCATAATAAAAAAGCTTAAAGAAAATCCCGAAGTCAGTGAGATCTATGCGCTTCCCGGAAACGGGGGGATCGCGCGCGACGCTGTGTGCGTGCCGATCGGTGCGAAAGACATACAGGGAGTCGTGAAATTCGCCGAAGAGAACCGGATCGATTATGCGGTGGTAGCGCCCGACGATCCGCTCGTACTCGGAATGGCAGACGCTCTGGAAGAGAAAGGGATACCGTGCTTCGGACCCGATAAACGCGCCGCGATCATCGAAGGAAGCAAGGCGTTTTCTAAAGAACTTATGCGCAAATACGGCATCCCGACCGCCAAATACATGATCTTCGACGATCCGGAAAAAGCGCTCGAATACGTGAACGAAGCGCCGCTGCCGACGGTAGTAAAAGCAGACGGACTCGCGCTCGGAAAAGGCGTTATAATCGCTTTTACCAGAGAAGAAGCGACCGGCGCGGTGAAGTCGATCATGGAGGACAAGGCTTTCGGCAGCAGCGGCGATAAGATCGTCGTGGAAGAATTCTTAGAAGGGCCGGAAGTATCGGTATTGTCCTTCACCGACGGAAAAACGGTCGTACCGATGGTGTCGTCAATGGACCACAAGCGTGCGCTTGACGGAGACCGCGGCCTTAATACAGGCGGCATGGGGACTATTGCCCCGAACCCGTTCTACACGCCCGAAGTGGCCGAAAGGTGCATGAACGAGATATTCCTTCCCACCGTTCGGGCAATGAACGCCGAGGGCCGCACTTTCAAGGGCTGCCTCTATTTCGGCCTGATGATCACCAAAGACGGACCGAAAGTCATCGAATACAACTGCCGCTTCGGCGACCCCGAGACGCAGGTCGTGCTGCCGCTCCTTGAGACGGATCTGCTCACCGTCATGCGCGCGGTTACGGAAGAGCGCCTGGACGAGATCGAAGTTAAATTCTCCGATAAGAAAGCCGCGTGCGTTATCATGGCCTCCGGCGGATACCCCGCGTCGTATAAAAAAGGATTCGAACTTACGATACCCGACGAACTGGCCGATAGTGTTTACATTGCAGGCGCCGCGGAAAAAGATGGAAAACTCGTCACTTCAGGCGGAAGAGTGCTGGGCGTGACGGCAACGGCGGATACGCTTAGAGAGGCTCTTTCGAAGGCGTACGAAGGCGTTGAAAAGATCAGCTTTGAAGGCGCTTTCTGGAGAAAAGACATCGGGAGAAGAGCACTTAACGCTGCGGAGGAGCAGAAATGATCTACAGGATATTTGTTGAAAAGAAAAAAGAACTTGCATCTGAGGCACTCGCACTGAAAAACGACCTGATCACGCTTCTGGGCATAAACGAACTGAAGGACCTCAGGATCCTTAACAGATACGATGCCGAAAACATTACGGAAAAACTGTTCGACTACGCCGTAAAAACGGTGTTCTCGGAGCCGCAGGTCGACAACGCATATAAAGAGCCGGATCTGTCCGGAGCAAAGGTGTTCGCCGTAGAATATCTGCCGGGTCAATTTGACCAGCGCGCTGATTCGGCGGCGCAGTGCATACAGATCATATCGAAAGGCGAAAGACCTGTTGTCCGCTCCGCAAAAGTGTACGCGCTGTACGGCGACGTTACCGACGCACAGCTCGACGCTGTGAAAAAATACGTCATTAACCCGGTCGAGGCCAGAGAAGCCGCCTGGGAGCTCCCTGAGACGCTTTTAACCGAGTATGCTGTTCCGACCCGCGTCGATACCGTAACGGGCTTTACAGAGCTTCCTGACGCCCAAATTTCGGATTTTATAAAGAAGTACGGTCTGGCGATGGACGCGGGAGACGTTGCGTTCTGCCGCGACTACTTTATAAGCGAACACCGCGACCCCACTATCACGGAGATCAGGATGATAGACACGTACTGGTCCGACCATTGCCGCCACACCACGTTCGGCACGATCATCGATAACGTAAGGTTCGAAGACGGGGACGCGCAGAAGGCGTACGAGAGATATATTGCCCTCAGGCACGAGCTCGGCAGGGATAAAAAGCCCGTATGCCTGATGGACGTCGCCACGATCGGAGCGAAATATCTGAGATCCAAGGGCCTTCTGGACAAACTCGACGAATCGGAGGAGATCAACGCCTGCACGGTTAAGATCGAGGTCGAAGTGGACGGGAAGAAGGAGCCGTGGCTTTTACTGTTCAAAAATGAGACGCATAACCATCCTACAGAGATCGAACCGTTCGGCGGCGCCGCGACGTGCATCGGAGGAGCCATACGTGATCCTCTGTCCGGCCGTTCTTACGTGTACGGGGCAATGCGTGTGACAGGCGGCGCGGATCCGCTCAGGCCCGTTTCCGAGACGATCAAGGGAAAACTTCCTCAGCGCAAGCTCGTGACAACTGCCGCTGCAGGTTATTCGTCGTACGGTAACCAGATCGGCCTCGCTACCGGTATCGTCGATGAGCTTTACCACGACGGGTACGCCGCAAAACGCATGGAGATCGGCGCGGTGATCGCCGCGGCTCCTCAAAAGAACGTGCGCAGGGAAAGACCGGCCGCAGGAGACGTCGTCATACTTCTGGGCGGCGCTACGGGCCGCGACGGCTGCGGCGGGGCAACGGGTTCATCCAAGTCTCATACGGTCGAGTCTCTCGAGACGTGCGGCGCGGAGGTCCAGAAGGGCAACGCACCTGAAGAGCGCAAACTGCAGCGCCTGTTCAGAAATCCGGAAGCTTCGCTTTTGATAAAGCGCTGCAATGATTTCGGCGCGGGAGGCGTGTCGGTGGCTATCGGCGAGCTCGCCGACGGCCTTGATATAGACCTCGACGCGGTGCCTAAAAAATATGAGGGCCTCGACGGGACCGAACTGGCGATAAGCGAATCGCAGGAAAGAATGGCCGTCGTTGTCAGCGAAAGAGACGTAAAAAGATTCCTCGAACTTGCTGATTCCGAAAATCTGTCGGCGACTCCGGTGGCCCTTGTCACCGATACGAACCGCCTCGTGATGCGCTGGAAAGGGAACGTGATCGTAGATATCAGCCGCGATTTCCTCAATTCGAACGGGGCGGAAAAGCACGTCGACGTCACGGTAGGGAAGCAGCTTGCGTTCGAAGCTGAAATATCCGATAATTTCGAAGAAAACATCAAAAATACCGCATCCGACCTTAATATGTGCTCTAAACGCGGCCTCGCCGAGCGCTTCGACTCCACAATAGGCGCAGGTTCGGTCGTGATGCCTTTCGGAGGCAAATATCAGAAAACTCCGGCGCAGGCAATGATCCAGAAGATCTCCGTAGAGAAGCAGCATACCGACGACTGCTCCTTTATGTCGTGGGGGTTCGACCCGTTCGTATCGGAAAAGAGCCCGTACCGCGGCGCATATCTTGCCGTGGTCGAATCCGTCTGCAAACTTATCGCATCCGGCGCCGAATTCAGCGACGTATATCTGACTTTCCAGGAATATTTCGAGAGGCTTAGAGGCGAGAAAAGCTGGGGCAAACCGCTTTCAGCACTGCTCGGCGCTCTGGACGCACAGCTGAGGCTCGGTATCGGAGCTATCGGCGGCAAGGACTCTATGAGCGGTTCTTTCGAAGATATACACGTGCCTCCCACGCTCGTATCGTTTGCGGTGACAACGGGTAAAACGTCCGACGTCATTACTTCCGAGTTTAAGAGAGCGGGAAACGAAGCAGTTATATTTACGCCCGCGCACGACGCCTCCGGCCTTCCGGAAGCGGATTCGCTTAAAGCAGAATTTTATGAGCTCAGGCGCCTTGCAAAAGAAGGAAAGATCGCATCGTGCCGCACTTTCGGCATGGGAGGTCTCGGAGAAGCGGTGATAAAATCTGCGTTCGGAAACGGACTCGGGTTTGAATTTGACGGAGCGCTTTCACAGAAAGATATATTCGGCCGCAATTACGGCTCGTTCATCGTCGAACTGAACAGCGGCGTAACGGAAGCGGATATTGTCCCGTCCGGATTTGAATGTAAAAGGGCAGGATGCGTTGCGGAAAACGGCTTCAGACACCGCGGCGTATACGCTTCGTCCGAAGAAGTATTGACGCTGTACGAGAACAAACTCGAACCCGTATTCAGCTGCAACATCGCTCCCGCCAAAACACCTGTATATGATATTTCGTATAAAAAGCGCATGAATTCGCATCCTCTCGTCAGAACGTCAAGGCCGAGAGTTCTTATTCCTGCTTTCCCGGGTACGAACTGCGAGTACGATTCTGCGAAGGCAATGCGCGACGCAGGCGCGGATCCGGAAATTATCGTCGTAAGGAACCTCACGGGAGACGCTATCGCAAAGAGCGTGGAGCGGTTTGCCCGCGAGCTTAAGACCGCACAGATCGTGTTTATTCCGGGCGGCTTTTCGGGCGGAGACGAGCCTGACGGAAGCGGAAAATTCATCACTGCCTTTTTCAGAAACGCAGAGATCAAAGAAGCCGTATCCGACCTGCTTGACAAAAGGGGTGGCCTGATGTGCGGTATCTGCAACGGCTTCCAGGCCCTGATAAAACTAGGCCTGGTACCGTACGGAAAGATCATTGACGCAGATGAAAACAGCCCTACGCTTACGTTCAATACGATCTCAAGGCACCAGTCGAAGATCGTGCGTACGAGGATCGCTTCGGTGAAATCACCGTGGCTCAGTTTTGCGAACGTAGGCGATATTTACAGCGTTCCGATCTCTCACGGCGAAGGCAGATTTTTAGCTTCCGAAGAACAGATCAGGCAGCTCGCCGAGAACGGACAGATCGCCACACAGTACGCGGATCTTTCGGGCAATGCTTCAAACGATATCCAGTTTAATCCTAACGGTTCCGTATGTGCCGTGGAGGGCATTACTTCGCCGGACGGCCGCGTCTTCGGCAAGATGGGTCACAGCGAGCGCACCGGCTCCGGACTTTACAAGAACGTTCCGGGTGAATATGATATGCGCATGTTTGAGGCGGCGGTAAGATATTTTAATTGACCTGATGAGCGTTCAAAGGATATAATTAAATCAATAAGACTATTATAAAACGGCCGCGATGCGTGCCGAAAAGGGAGTTTAATATGACACAAGAACAATTTTTGAAAAACCTGAGCGTCCCTGCAGGAGATATCGACTGCGTACTTGACACCGACACTTATAACGAAATCGACGACCAGTTTGCGCTTTCTCTTATGGTGAAAAGCCCGAAGCTGCACATAAGAGCATTGCTGGCGGCTCCTTTCTTTAATTCCAATTCGACTTCTCCCGAGGACGGAATGGAACGGTCGTACGACGAGATTCTCAATCTGCTCGAACTCATGGGAAGGAAGGATCTTAAACAGATCGTTTTTAAAGGTTCAAGAACGTATCTTCCCGATGAAAACACTCCCGTCGACAGCCCCGCTGCCGATATGCTTGTGGAACTGGCGCTCACATATACTCCCGAAAAACCTTTATACGTCGTGGCAATAGGCGCCATCACTAACGTTGCCTCCGCGCTCTTGAAAAAGCCCGAGATAAAAGAGAATATCGTCGTAGTCTGGCTCGGCGGTCACAGCGAACAATGGTTTGACACCAACGAGTTCAATATGATGCAGGACGTCGCTGCCGCGAGAGTCGTTATGGGCTGCGGCTGTCCCGTGGTACAGCTTCCGTGCATGGGTGTGGCGTCAACGTTCTACGTTAGCGGCCCGGAGCTGGAATACTGGCTTAAAGGGCAGAATCCTTTATGCGATTATCTGGTCCGGCATACGGTCGAGGCGGCAAATGCCTACGCGAATGGCAGGGTCTGGAGCCGCGTGATCTGGGACGTTACGGCTGTGGCATGGCTGCTGAACGACGGTGACCGCTTCATGTTTTCCGAGGTCATTCCGGCGCTGATTCCGCAGTACGATCATCATTACAGCCATGACGTCAGGCGCCATCCGATGCGCCGCGTGACTTTCATAAACCGCGATGCGCTCATGCAGGAACTGGTCGAGGCGCTGAGGAGGAACGGGTAACTGTTTTTTGAGGTTTTTATGCTGCTGAGAAGGCGACTTTTTAATTTTATTGTCCTGATTGCCGCGGTAGTTATGCTTATTTCTTCTTTTGCCGCCTGTTCGAAGACGTCACGCTTTCAAAAACCGCTCGTAATAAAGGAGGATGAGTCCTTGTTCGATGTAAGAGTTCCTTTGAGGAAGCCGGGTGAAACTATGCGTGTGCGAATTTCCGATGCTCCCGGGGAAGATCCGTTTATTGTGACCTCCGGAGCCGCGCCGGACCCGTTCGTGTGTTTTGACAATGCGACAGACTATTATTACGGTATTTCCACTCAGAACAGCGTACTTGTGATCCACCGGAGCAAGCTGCTTTCGGAATTGTTCACAGGCCCGGACAGTTTCGTTGCATACTCGGCAGGAAACGAGGTGGCGGGGTCAATATGGGCGCCGGAAATGTATTTTATTGACGGACACTGGTACATTTATACGAGCGGCCAGCTCACTGTGGAGGACGGTACGAAGCATTTGTTCGTGCTCGAATCGGAGAGCGCAGATCCGTTCGAAGGATTTCATTTCAAAGCATTTCTCGGCGGCAATCTATTCGCGATTGACCCCACAATTTATAAAGACGTTGCCGGCGGCCGCAACTATATATGTTTTTCACAGGTGATCGACGGCTGTCAATGGCTGAGCATTGCCCCTCTTATCACGCCGTGGGAGATGGGCGATCCGGTCCCGATCTCCGACCCGCACGACTATTTCTGGGAAAGCATTACGGACGGACCGCTCAACGAAGGGCCGTTCTTTATCAGTTCGGGGAAGAGGCTGTTCATTGTTTATTCGGCCAACGGCTGCTACAGCGATACTTACCGCCTCGGCGTCATCGAGTACAAGGGCGGCGATCCGCTCTCGAAAGACAGCTGGGAGAAATACTCTGAGCCGGTTTTCGTGCTTAATAAAGACGCAAACGTGTTTGCCCCGGGACACGCGTCATTCTTCTATTCTCCGGATCATACTGAACTCTGGATCGCGTATCATTGCTATTACACGCGCAACCAGGGGGCAAGAAGGCGTATGCGGGTCTGCCACGTGCAGAAGGTCGGTTTCGATGAAAACGGATTTCCCTGTTTCGGGGAGCCCCTCGGCGGCGAGGCAATAGAAGCCGTACCGGCAGGAGAGTAGGGGGACATTTTTAAGTTGCAAGTGGCAAGTTGCAAGTTGAAAGTGGCAAGTTGAAAGTGGCAAGTTGAAAGTTGAAAGTGGCAAGTTGAAAGTGGCAAGTTGAAAGTTGAAAGTGGCAAGTGGCAAGTGGGCGAACCGAGTGATGGCACGGTTAAGAGTTCAGAGTTAAGAGTTCAGAGTTCAGAGGCGAACCGAGTGATGGCACGGTTAAGAGTTCAGAGTTAAGAGTTCAGAGTTTAGAGGCGAACCGAGTGATGGCAAGGTTAA
>JAFWQX010000130.1 GCA_017508875.1 Clostridia bacterium
GCAAGTGGCAAGTTGCAAGTGGCAAGTGGCAAGTTGCAAGTGGCAAATTGCTCTTAACTCTGAACTCTTAACTCGGAATTCTTAACTCTTAACTCTGAATTCTGAACTCTTAACTCTGAACTCATTATCGTGTCATCACTCGGTTCGCCCGGTTATCTCAAACTCGCTCCGAACACCGTCTCGAGCCCGTTCAGGATCTTCTTCATCGCCTTATCAACGTCCTCGTCGGTAAGCGTACGGTCGGGGGCGCGGAACGAAAGCGCGTAAGCCAGACTCTTCTTTCCAGGTCCGACCTGCAGTCCCTCGTAGCAGTCGAACAGAGTGCACGATTCGAGGATGCGGCCACCGCGCTCACAGATAAGCTTCTGCACGTGCCCTTGAGGCACTTCCTTGTCCAGCACGACTGCGATGTCGCGCGTGACGGCGGGATATTTGGGCAATTCTTTATTCTGCGGTATATCGATCGCGTTGCCGTAGAGCGCGGCGGTGCTGATGCACGCGACCATCGTATCGTCCGGCACTTCGAACGCTGCGGCAACTTCCGGATGAATCTGCCCGAAGAAGCCCGCATCGGTATTGTCCCCGACGGTCAGGCGGCAGAGTCTGCCTGGATGCATATACGGCACCTTCGCGCCGTCGCCCGGTTCAAAATCGTATTTACGGACGCGCAGCGCCTTAAGCAGCGCTTCGACGTCGCCCTTGAAATCGAAGAAATTGCCGTTTCCGTAGCGGCAGATCGTTATGAGCTGCCTGTGCTCCGGAAGCTCTTCAGGATACGCGGCGGTCTTAATATATACGTAGGAGATCTCGAACAGCGCGGCATTTTCTACGCGGTGCGCGTGGTTTACGGCGAGCGATGAGAGCGCGGATGGTACCATGGTGGTACGCATCACGGAGAAATCTTCGCCCAGCGGGTTGGAGATAACTACCGCGTCGCGCAGCTTATCATCGGCGCTGAGGCGCAGTTTGTCGAAAACGGAGGGGCTGCCGAACGAGAACGTCAGCATTTCATTGTAGCCCAGACCGGTGAGCGTGCGGCGTACGCGGTCGGAGAGTTTCTGCTCTCTCGTGAGGCCGCCGGACATCGATTCGCAGCCGGAAAGCAGGCTGGATTCGATGCGGTTATAGCCGTAAAATCTTGCCACCTCTTCGGCGATATCGGCGTCCTGCAGGAGGTCGTCGCGGAATGAGGGCGGGATAACGTACCCCTCGTCGAAATGCGTCTCACACTCCAGATCGGTCAGGATGCCTTCCATTTCTTCGCGCGTGGCGTGGATGCCTATGAAGCGGTTGATCTCGTCAACACCGCATTTTACTTTGCGCGGCTGTTTGGGCACGGAATAACAGTCGATAACGCCCTTGCAGACCTTACCGGCGCCGAGCAGTTCAACCAGTTCGGCAGCCCTGTCGAGAGCCTTGGCGCAATTGACCGCGTCGAGCCCTTTTTCGAAGCGCGACGAAGACTCGGTGCGAAGACCGATCTTCTTTGCCCCGCGGCGAACCGTAACGCCGTCGAATATTGCCGACTCGAACACCACCGTAGGCGTGTCGTCGCGTATCTCGGAATTGAGACCGCCCATTACGCCTGCCACCGCGATGCCGCCCTCTTTATCCGCGATCACGAGCATCGAACTGTCGAGCGTGCGCTCAACTTCATCGAGCGTCGTGAGTTTTTCGCCGTCGTTTGCGCGGCGCACGGTTATTTCTCTTCCGCGGATCGTGCGGATGTCGAACGCGTGCATCGGCTGCCCGAATTCGAGCATAACGTAGTTGGTGATATCTACTATATTATTAATCGGACGCACGCCGGCGTCGGAAAGGCGCTTTCTCATCCATTTCGGCGAAGGCGCGATCTTCACGTCGGTGACCGCTCTGGCCATATAGCGCGGGCAGAGATCGGGGGCGTCAACTTTAACCTTAATAAGGTCGTTAACGTTTTCATTCGACTCCTCTTTTACTTTGGGCTGCGGGCAATTAAATTTCGCTCCTCTCCCGGTGAGTCTGTTTTCGGTAACAGCCGCCTCTCTGGCGAGGCCCAGAATGCTGAAGCAGTCCGCGCGGTTCGACGTGATCTCGAAATCGATCACCGTGCCGCCGGCGCCCAGCACCTTCATAACGTCCTGCCCCTTGAGCGCATCAAGCTGCGCTTCCGTACAGCCCTTGAATTCCTCCAGATCCTGGAGAATGATCAGACCGTCTTTAATGCCGCCCGGATAATCTTCGGCGTCGAGACCGAGCTCGTCGAAAGAGCACATCATGCCCTGCGACTCTACGCCGCGGAGCTTACCCGTCTTAATCGTGTGGCCGCCTGCGATATTGGCCCCGTCGAGCGCGGTGGGAACGTATCCGCCCAAACGCACGTTCGGAGCTCCGGTAACGATCTGAAGGATATTGCCGCCGCCCACGTCTACTTTGCATATCTGGAGGTGGTCGGAATTTTCGTGCGGTTTAATTTCGGTAACGAGACCGATGACCACTTTCGTCACGTCCGCGCCTACCGCGTCGACACTCTCAACTTTCGAGCCCGAGAGCGTCATCTGCGACGCGAGTTCATGTATTTCTTCTTTAGTTTCAGCTTTTATATCTGTATAACTGAGCATCCACTCAACCGGTGCTTTCATTTGCTATCTCCCCTTTCACACATCAGAACTGGCCAAGGAACCTTGCGTCGCCTTCGAAGAACTGGCGCAGGTCCGTGACGCCGAAACGTGCCATCGCAGTACGTTCTACGCCGATGCCGAACGCGAAGCCGCTGTACACCGCGGGGTCAATATTACATCTTCTCAGCACGTCGGGATGCACCATTCCGCAGCCTAAAACTTCGATCCAGCCCTCGCCTTTGCACACGCGGCAGCCCTTTCCGCCGCACGCCCAGCAGGAGACGTCAACTTCGGCGCTGGGTTCGGTGAACGGGAAGTGATGCGGTCTTAATCTGATCTTCGTGTCCTCGCCGAACATATATTTCGCGTAGACCTCCAGAGTGCCCTTGAGGTCGCCCATCGTAACGCCCTTATCAACGACGAGCCCCTCGATCTGGTGGAAGATAGGCGAATGCGTCGCATCCATATTGTCCGCGCGGTAGACTTTGCCCGGAGCGATTATGCGGAACGGAGGTTTATTGTGCTCCATAACGTGTATCTGAACGCTCGAAGTCTGGGTGCGGAGCAGCATTTTGTCAGTGATATAGAACGTGTCCTGAGTGTCTCTGGCGGGGTGTCCTTCCGGCAGGTTCAGCGCTTCGAAATTGTAATAATCGTATTCGATCTCGGGCCCGTCGGCAACGGTATATCCCATCCCGATGAACAGTTCTTTCATCTCGTCAATGATCTGATTGATCGGATGCAGCGCGCCTTTTTCGCGTACGGTGCCTGGCATCGTGACGTCAACGGCTTCTTTTTTCAGCTTTTCTTCCTGCGCTTTTTTCTTCAGTTCCTCGACCTTCTCTGCGAGTTTCTGCTCCATGTGCGCGCGGATCTCGTTCGCCTTCTGCCCTATCGCCGGACGTTCCTCCGCCGTCAGCGAGCCCATGCCGCGAAGCACGCCCGTAAGTTCGCCTTTCTTTCCCAGGAAAGCTACGCGAAGGTCTTCGAGCTGCTGGAGCACCGCCGCCCCGTTTACTGTTTCATCGAATTTCTGCCTGATCTGGTCAAGGCTCTCCCTTATTCCCATTACGTTCTTCCTCCTTTGCCGGAATCATCCGGTCTGTTCCGCTGTTTTGCGGCAAATAAAAATCCCCGCCGGTCTCGCTTCGCCGGCAAGACTGACAGGGACGAATAAATTTACGTTATCCGCGGTACCACCCACATTTTTACCGCTTCTCCCGCGGCGTCAATGCCTTTGCGGTGCGGTAAACACTCATTTCGTTTAAGCTCGGGAGCGAACTTCGCCTGTGCCGAGCGCCGGACGTTCTCAGCCATGCCGTCCTTCTCTGTACGCCTCACCTGCGCGGGTTACTTTTCTCCGTCAATGCTCCGATATTCAGTTGTGGTGGCAATATACATCAAATCGCGGCTGTTGTCAAATGCGGCTTCGCAAATGAGGAGTTAGGAACGAGGAACTGGCAACTATCTCCGATGAGTTAAGAGTTCAGAGTTCAGAGTTCGGGGTTAAGAGTTAAGAGGCGAAGCGGCCTCGTTGCTCATTTATACGGCCGCAAAAGGCGAACCGAATGATAGCACGAATTTTGGATCTCATGCGCTCCCTACATTGATTCACATTTCGGTCAAACAAAATTCTTAGCTATTCATTCGGCTTCGCAAAAGATAAAAGGATGAAAAGCGGCCTTATTGTTCATTTATACGGCCGCAAAAGGCGAACCGAATGATAGCACGAATTTTGGGTCTCATGCGAACCCCGGAATCGGTTCGCATTTCGGTCAAACAAAATTCTTAGCTATTCATTCGGCTTCGCCAAAGATAAAAAGA
>JAFWQX010000131.1 GCA_017508875.1 Clostridia bacterium
AGCCCTGAGCCGCTCTCTGATGATGCTGTTGATCTTTTCAAGGAAACCGACGTTTTGGTTGACCAGCAGTATTTTTGAATAAAATCCGATTTCGGAAACAATTGTCTCGTTAACTGCGTTTAAAAACTCTTTGCGACCGTACAGAAAATCGTCAAGGTCTGCATTATCTATTAATAGCATGAATTTGTTTAAAACGGATTTCTCGATATCCTTCTCTATATCGGAGAGATTTAAATAGTGCCGGTAAAAAGTCGTTCTGTTGATATGGCTTTTCGAGCAGATGTCATTTATGGAGATGTATTCTCTGTCTTTTTCTGACAGTAATTCCGCATATGCGTTGACGATTTTGTCTCTGGTTGCGCGGGCGCGCGGGTCGGTATATTTTCTGTTTATCATTCAAGTTCCTCTTTAAAAAATTTTTTAATTTTGTCACTTATGCAACAGTCCGGGCAATGTTTGATCAGCAGGCCTGTGCAGCCGGGTAATGCCGCTCGCGGTTATCCGGCTGCTTTTTCGAAGATTGCCACGCGCTGGGCCTTCAGGACTTCCTTCGTCCAGCTTTCAGTTTTTGAAGGGCTCTCCGGATATGCACTATATTTGCAGGCAACAAAATCTCTGCCGGTGTTTCCCAGCTTCTGCTTTTCGAAATCTTTGCTGCTCTCCGGGAGTCCCATCCACAGGCGCGAATTACCTATGTCGTACGTGTTCTGCGCATTGTCCCAGACCCAGATAGGCGTTGGCCACAGGCGGATAGAATCAGGCGCCCCGATACGATCGTAGAACTTCTGATTCGGGCCCCATTGACCGTGATGCGCAAGCTGGACGTATTCGCATTTAAGCTCTTCGTCGGAATACGCACGGAGCAGCTTATTACCCGTATCATTCGCCGCATCTCCCAGGAAAAGCACGGTATGGCCGCCGTAGATCATCTTAAGGACAACGGAAGTGCTGTTTACGTTTGAGTCGCTTTTGCTCCACGTACACATGACCTTGAATTCCACGCCGTCAACGTCTATGGTGAGTCCTTCTTTCACGCTTTCCTGATTGATCACGCTGCCGTTAATGAGATCGTAATAATAATACGTCTTGTCGTCGATGTCTTCCGGCTCGGCCCACTGATCTTCCGGAATATCGGCCCCTTTTATCCCGGCGAAAGGAACGAGTTTGTAATACTTCCTCATACCTTTTTTCAGGACTTCGAGTTCCTTGATATTGTAATCTCCGTCTCCGTTCTTCGTCTTCCACTCAACACCGTATTCAGGAAAATCAAAATAGAAATTATTTATCCTGTAGTTACTGCTTTCTTTATACGTCGCAAGCATCTTTGCAAGTTCGTAGAAGTGATCCCAGTGGCCGTGCGACAGGAACCATGCTTCGACCTCGAAATATTCGCCTTCTTCAAGACCGAGTATCGCGCGGATAGCCGCAGGAAGGTACGGAGGTTCGTTCATACCGCGCCCGTCGATGCCGCCGTCAATGACGATGACCTTCCGGCTCGGGGTGACAATGACGTAGCTCATCATGAGGCTGTCCGGTTCCGGTGCGAGCTGGTACAGTTCCACACCGCCGTGATAAGGCGCTTCGGTCGCAGACGGGGCGTCCGTATTTCCATGCGGTCCCGCGTCTCCGGCTCCGGGCGCACATGACGTTAATAATGTCAACATAACGATACCTGCCAGAATCAGTCGCAAGGCGGAAAAGTTTCTGCCTTTCTTATTACGCATTTCTTAACCTTTCTTTCTTTTCTTCGCGCTGATCAGGACGGCGGCAATTATCGCAGCGACGACTATGACGCCGCACACGATTCCTATGATAAGCCCGGTGTTTGGACCGCCGGTTTTATCATTCTTGCTGTCTCCTTTTTGAGGATCGGCTGTAGCGGCAGAAGTAGCATTCGCCTCTTCTGTCTTTTCAGGAGTTTTAACAGGTTCCGCCGTCGGAGCTTTTGTAGGAACTTCAGTAGGCGCTTCTGTCGGAGCTTCAGTAGGCACTTCCGTAGGTGCTTCCGTAGGCTTATCGATCTCGAGGCATCTGTAATTTATTGTCCAGACAAGAGTTTCATTGTCGCCGAAGATGGCAAAAATTTCGGCGGTATGCTCGCCTTCGGTGATATCGGCAAATATCTCAAAGCGGGATGCAAAGACCGTGTCCTTCTTCAGCATGCCTTTAACGTGGTCAACTATATCCGCGGCTTCGTACGGATCGGAATATTGCATCTCTCCTCCGTCGATCTTTATGCCGTATTTATCCAGCGCCTTATCGTTACCGTACCAGCCCCAGAAACGAAGCTGCTTGCCAAGGAGCGGATACAGGTTTTCGCTTATATCCGTAACTTCGGGGTTATTGCCGAAAGCTGCTTTATCTACATTATCAACGGTGACCTGGTCTCTTGACATTACCTCCTGATAATCTTTTACTTCAAAGAATACCGGTTCCATATCATCGATCGGTGCATATCCGTCGTTGGCAAGGAGAATTGCGCAGTATTCTCCGGGCACCAGGTTTCCTTCGTCGTCAAATACTCCGTCAGTGTTTCTGGTGACAACATCCTCGTCCTCCGGGAGCACCCACGTTCCTCCCTCTGATTCTAAGTACCACCACAAGATCGAGCCGGAGTAGCTGCCCGCCTGGCTTGCAGGATAGAAACCGATCCAGTCAGTGCCTCCAAAATCGCCTTCAACAGTAACCGTAATGCTGCCGTCTTTTACTTCGATTTTGAGCATTTCTTCTTCTGCTGCACTGCTTGTTAAGCTGAACAATAATGCGGTCATAATAAGCAGAGCGACCGCTACCGCTATGATTTTTTTCATTTTGATCCTCCCGGGTAATACCCTATTTCTGACCTGCTCGGCGCAGGGTAATTCTTGAGTTTAATTATATTCGATGTCGGTGCAAAATGCAATAAAATAATGAACGGAGCTCTTTTCCTGTTTCCGTGGAAAATGTGTTTTGACTGCGTCGTGTTTTGGACTGCCCCGGGCAGATCACACCCTTACGCCGCCTGTCCCTTTTATTGCTCATTTTTCTTAGTAGGTTTGTGAGGAGTGGCACACGATCTCCAATTTAGGCGATTTGTGTGCCAAAAATTTTTCATTTTCCTTCGGAGGTTTGAGGAGGTGTGGCACACAAAACCCGAAAAAACCGATTTGTGTGCCAAAGTTGACTGCGACCGACTTGAGAGACAGCGCCAGACTGGCACACAAAACCTCGATTTTACCGCTG
>JAFWQX010000132.1 GCA_017508875.1 Clostridia bacterium
AACTCTGAACTCTTAACTCTTAACTCCCTAAACTTCATTTGAACTTCTGCGAAGCCGAGTGAATGGCTAAGAATTTTGTTTATTCGTTGTGTTCCAGACACCTATTACCTTCTTCGGTCATGCACGAAGCCGGATAGATGGCTAAGAATTTTGTTTGACCGAAATGCGAATTAATGAAGAGAACGCATGAGACCCAAAATTCGTGCCATCATCCGGTTCGTGCTTTGACCGAAATGCGTTTTAATGTATGGTTCGCATGAGACCCAAAATTCGTGCCATCACTCGGTTCGCCTCTTAACTCTGAACTCTTAACTCTAAACTCTGAACTCTTAACTCTTAACTTCATTTGCTTTTATAATCTGTTTGGTGTAGAATATTGTCCGGGCAGAGCTGGTGAGGCTGCCGTCCGATGCAGGAATTGACGCATTTTTGCCGGTTAAGCGGCGCTGAGGTGTCATTGACGCACGGGCAGGCACAGGGTTCCGGGGCTTTGTCCGCATAATTTCATACGTTGCATCCGCAGTTCTTTCGAAGTGCGTGCGCACAGTCGGTGCGCGGCCGGTTCGGGGAGCAAATTTAAGGAGCAGCAGTAAGGAGTATAAAATGGATAAAAAAGTTAAAATGATCGTCTTTACCGGCGTTCTTGCAGCGCTGGTGATCGTTCTCCAGGTATTTCTTGGAATTCCGTTCGGTCCGTTTTCAATAACGCTCGCACTCTTCCCTATCGTAATAGGCGCAGTCGTATTAGGCCCTGTTTCAGGACTCATTCTCGGGCTCGTGTTCGGTGTCGTAGTATCGATACTCTCGCTCACGGGCAAGGATCCCGGAGGTCAGATGGTGTTCGCAGCAAACCCGTTTATGGCATGGGTACTCTGCCTGCTGAAAGGGGCAATGGCCGGTTTCCTTCCCGGAATTATTTATAAAGCGATCCGCAAATTCAAATATCTTGCCGAACTGGCGTACGGTCTCACCGGTGCAGCGATCTTCGCAGGAGGATTCGCCGTATCCAGAATAATGACAAAAGTTGAGAGCAGCGTTGCCCGTACGATCGTGCCTATAGTGTTCACGCTCGTTGCCGCCGGACTGATGATCGCGCTGTTCAAAATGTTTAAGAGCGGGATCGCCGCGTGCTATATAGCGTCAATGGTCGCACCTGTTGCCAATACCGGCATTTTCGTCATCGGAATGCTGCTTTTCTTCAGACCGGTCCTTCAGGCATGGGGCGGCGGCTCGAACGTATTCGTTTACGTTATCACCGGGCTGGTCGGTCTGAATTTCCTTGTGGAATTCTTTGTATCGGTAGCTCTTTCACCGGCAGTGGCCGCGATCGACAAGGGCGTGAGCCGCATCTGATCGGCTATTAGAATGATCCGCTATTCGAACACCAGTGCTCCGAAGCATTCGGGGCGGTGGTAGTCAGGCGAAGGCGTGTCAATATTATGCCATACGGAATAGTACGGGACGGGGGCGTCATCGCAGCACGTATAGAAATTGCAGCGAAGTACGTCTCCCGGTTCAGGCGTTTTAAAATCGCTTACGTAGCGGCGTATGAAGCTGTACGGGATCTTATATGACACTTCCCAGAAAACGGGGCCGGACGAGGCAGATGCCTTAAAAAGAGTATTATCAGCTGCGTCAGGATCGGAGACGAGGCGGCTCGACTGCCTCGTTCCCTCGGGGCTGAAGCCGGCGTACGTCGCGGCAAGAGGATTAAGCTCAAAATTGAAATATGCGTTGTCCCCCGCTTTCGGTGCGAAGAAAAATTCGAGGCAGGAATCGCGGCAAACGGGATCGCCGAAATTCCGGCGCGTTGCCAGCGGCATCGTTTCGTAAGACCTCATTCTTACGTATAGCGCCTCAGAGTCGTACTGCACTTCCGCTCTTGCAGTATGAAGCGGCTCCCCTGCTTTTCTCCACGGCATCGTTTCGATAAGCGCCGACGTGCGGAAAATGCCGTCTTTTGAATCATCAGTTTTTTTGAAAATCATTTTGCGCCTCCGGTCCTTCCGCTCTTCATGATCCAGTATTCGTACGCGTCAACGAGCGCCGCCCAGCTGGCCTGGATTATGTCCCCGGACAGACCGACGGTGCCGAAGCGCCTGCCGTCTCCGGAGAATTCGATGAAAACGCGCACCTTTGATGCGGTGCCTTCGCCGGAGTCGATCACGCGGACCTTATAGTCTTCAAGGCTGACCGCGAGAGTCTCGGGGTAAAAATGAGCCATTGCCCGCCTAAAAGCGCAGTCGAGCGCATCGACGGGACCAATGCCGTTGCCCGCGGTGATCTCGCTGACGCCGTCCACGGTAAGGTCTACTATTGCCGACGCGGAATACGAACCCGCTGCCTGTTCGTCGAGCGTGATGACTTTATAACTGTTCAGCGAGAACGCCGGTTTATACTCCCCCGTGAGCCTGCGCACTAAAAGTTCCAGCGAGGCTTCGGCGCTTTCGTACTGGTACCCTTCGAATTCACGCTGCTTCAGCGTATTCAATATCTGTTCGTTCAGTTCGGGTTCGAGCGCTATGCCGCAGATACGGCGGACAATGTCCTGTATCCCGCTCCTGCCGCTGATCTCAGACGCTAAAAGTCTCCGCTCCCCTCCGACTTCCGAAGGGTCGATAGGTTCGAAGCTTTCGGGCGCTTTAAGTACGGCGTTTATGTGCGTGCCGGCTTTATGGGCAAACGCGTTGCGCCCTACAAATGGCGCGTCCGAGCGTTTCTTGATATTGATCAGTTCGGCTGCGCGGTAGCTCATGGCGGTGATCGTCCGTACCGACTGTTCAGGTACGCAGTTTTTACCGTACCTGACCTGAAGGTTCGGCACGACAGTAAAGTAATCCGCATTGCCCGTACGCTCCCCGATGCCGAACAGCGTAGTGTTTACAAGATCGGCACCGTTAAGCGCCGCAACGACAGTGTTCGCATCTGCCATGCCGCAGTCGTTGTGCATATGAACTCCGAGGATCGCACCGGGCCGGATACTGTAGACCAGTGCCTTTATATCGCTTATTATTTCGCATGTTTTAAGCGGCTCGGAGACGCCTGTCGTATCGCAAAGGACCACGGTGCCCGCACCGGCTCCGAGCGCCGCGCTCACACACTGTTTAGCGTACTTCGCGTCCCTCATCCAGCCGCTGAAAAAACCTTCGCAGTCGAAGATCACTTCTTTACCGGAGTCTTTAAGAAAGCGCACGGAGTCTGCAATGATACGCAGATTATCTTCCGCGCTGATACGAAGAACGTTATCCAATGTAAAAATGTCACTTTTCCCGTAGATGCAGACCGTATCGAAGGGCATCTCGGAAAGAGCACGAAGAAGCGGGTCGTCCTGTGCGCAGATGCCTGCGCGGGCTGTGGCGCCGAAAGGAACAAATTTAGCGTTCTTAAACGGATAGCCGGCAATTTTCCTGTAAAACTCATCTTCTTTCGGATTAGTTTCAGGCATGCCGCCTTCTATATATGCGACTCCGGCGTCGTCAAGTTCCGCGGCGAGGCGCAGTTTATCCGGTACGCTGAAAGAGATACCGGGGCACTGGCTCCCTTCGCGGATCGTGGTATCGTATATCAAGATGCGTTTTGCTTCCTGCGACATTACGGCGCTCCCTTCGGTTCTCAGTCGAAAACGTATGGCGAATCGGAGATCGATTCACTTCCGCGGTCGAGCGCGACTATACCGGTGCGTGCCATTTCTATTACGCCGTACGGTCTCAGCATGTCAAGAAGCGCGTCTGTTTTCCCGCCGTCGCCCGTAAGTTCGATCGTAAGGGCATCGGGGGTAAGGTCAATGATCCTCGCTCTGAAGACCTGCGCGATATCGATTATTTCGCTCCTTGCCGCCGCGTCCGCTCTGACCTTTATAAGAGTCAGTTCGCGCGAGACCAGTGCGTCGGCGTCAAGGACTTTTACTTTATGGACGCAAATGAGCTTTCCGACCTGGTAGATGATCTGTTCGAGCACTCTGGCGTCGCAGTCAACGCGCACGGTGATGCGCGATGCGGAAGGCACGTCCGCCGTTCCCACGGCGAGGCTGTCGATATTGTATCCCCTGCGGCTGAAGAGATTCGTCACCCGGGCAAGCACGCCCGCTTCATTGTCAACAAGTATCGAAATCGTTTTAAGCATTTTCAGCACCCCTTAATACTGTTCTGACTTCTATAACAGCGGCTCTGTTTTCATTGACCGCGTCCTTTACTGCCTGTTCGAGCTCGGCCGGCGTCTTTGCGCGAACGCCTTTGAGTCCGAACGCGGAACAGAGCTTCGGTATATTTAATTTCTGATCGAGTTTTGTCTGGCTGTAGCGCCTGCCGCAATACGCTTTCTGCATCTCGCGCACCATTCCGAGGGCCCCGTTCCTCATAACGATTATGATCAGAGGCAGCTTTCGGGAAGCGACTGTCGCCAGCTCGTTCATATTCATCATAAAGCTGCCGTCGCCTGTAAACAGGATCGTAGTTCTTCCGGGCATCGCGGCGAAGGCACCTATCGAAGCGCCCAGACCGAAACCCATTGTCCCCAGTCCGCCGCTGGTGATAAACCGGTCGGAAGGGCCTATCGGGAAATATCTGGCCGTGCAGAGCTGATGAAGCCCTACGTCTGTGACGACGGTAAGCCCGCCGCCTGCGGCACGTTTGACCGAATCGAATACGGCCTCGGGAGCCAGCCAGCCCCGTTTTAACGTCTGCTCCTGTACTTTCTGCGCGTCAGAAGCACTTTCGGCAGAGGAAAACCACGGCGCTTTAGCAGGAATGCCGTTTAGACACGCGAGAATGGCCTTTAAAGCCGTTTTCGCGTCCGAGGTAATATATGCGTCCGCCGGAACTATCTTGTTGATTTCGGCCCTGTCAGCGTCGATCTGGACGAGCTGCTTACCGGAAGCCTTAAGTCCGGCAATGTCCGTCACTTTATTTCCGAGCCTCGCTCCTGCGGCGATTATAAGATCGCACTCGCGAAGAGCCTGTTTAGCATCTTTTCGCGCCATTGCCCCGAGGATGCCGAGATTAAGCGGTTCGTCAGGCGGCAGCGTTCCGATACCCATTAGCGTGGAACATACGGGCGCTCCGGCAGCGCGGGAAAGCTTCAGCAGCTCCGGTCCTGCGCCGGATTGTTTTGCGCCTCCGCCGCAGATGATCAGGGGCTTCAGCGAGTTTTCTATAAGTTTCGTGACAAGCGCAACGTCGCGGCTTTCCGGAGCAGGTGTTTCTTTTATCACCGGCATCGCGAAACGCCCCTGAACGTCGTCGTAAAGTCCGCATTCGCCCTCGAGCACGTCTTTCGCCACGTCAATAAGTACCGGTCCGCGGCGGCCGCTCATACAGATGGAAAAAGCGTTTTCCATTGCCTCGGCAAGCAGTTCGGGAGTGCGCACCGCCCAGCTGTGCTTGGTGATCCCGAGCGTCATTCCGACTATGTCAACTTCCTGAAAAGAATCGGTACCGATCAGCGAATGTTCGACGTTGCCCGTAATGAATACGGCGGGAACGGAATCCATAAACGCGTTGGCAATGCCGGTGATGAGGTTCGTTGCCCCCGGGCCGGACGTGGCAATGCATACGCCGGGGCTTCCGCTCATTCTCGCAAATCCGTCGGCCGCGTGCGCCGCTCCCTGTTCGTGCGAGGTGCGTATATGTTCCAGTTCCTTCCTGTGGCGGTAAAGTGCATCATAGAGAGACAGCACCGTACCTCCCGGATATCCGAACACGGTACGAATATTATTTTTTATCAGCATCCGGACTATGAATTCAGCCCCATTCATACACTTCGCTCTCCCTGAGCACAGCTCCGTACTTTTCTCCGATGATTCGCAGCGTGACCGTATCTTCCGGAGTCAGAAGGCGTTTCGGAGAAGTATATTTCATCGTTCCGGAATCTACGTAGATCATATTGTAGATCCTGCCGTTTACGCACAGATACGTATCGTCGGTCATTCCCTGCCCTTTAACAGTATATTCGTTAAGTTCTTCGTCATATATTATATCCGTTATTTTGGGCTCTACGAGGCCGTACGTAAAGCCGGGATTGGTATATTCGACTTCCTGCGTTTCCTCGAACAGTTTATAGTATTGGGTCTTTTCAAAATATTGCACGTAATTTTCATCGTCTTTATAAAGGCGGTGGAATCGGTTCATAAACGAACCGTCTAAGCCTAAACTGTCGCAGAGGAGCGTGCTGAGCTGGTACAGATACAGCGACTGGTATTCTTCATTCGGCAGGCCCATATTATTCCACGTATAGAAATTAACGTTGAATCTGTTTTCGTCGGTAATTCCGGGAAGTTCGCGCGCAAACGTGGGCATATGATCGCTGTACATCACGATGAACGTCGGCTCTCCGCGCTGCTCAAAATAATCGACGATATTGCGCAGATGCGTATCTACCTGCTCCAGCTGACTTATGTAGTAAGCGAGCTGTCCTTCAGTCTTTGATTTGAGCTCAAGTCCTTTGATTTCCATAGGATATTCGGTCTTTTTAAGCGAAGGATACGCGCCGTGCGTCTGGACCGTAACGGCAAACACGAAGTGCTTATCTTTTTCTGAATTATCAAGCGCGATCTTCATCTGCTCGAGCAGGATCGAGTCGTCAGCCCAGATCACCTGCTCCTTCTTCTGAACTCCTGACATAAATTCGTACGGCACAAAGTAGTCGAAGCCCAGATTTTTGTAGACGGAATTTCTCGAGAAAAATTCTCCCTGATAATCGTGCATACCGAATGTATCGAACCCGAGGCTCTTAAGGTAACGCGGAAGAGAATCGACAGCCGTATCGTCCACGTGTATCATATACGGATTATATCCGAACGGAAGATTGTTTATGCTGAATCCGGTCAGAAATTCGAATTCACTTTTTACCGTCTGTCCGCCGAAGATCGGGACAACGACTTTTCCGTGAGTGTAATTTTCTTTCAGCGAGTGAAGGAACGGTATCGGATCCCGCTCATATTCCATTCCTTCGAGTTCCGTCGGGTCAATGAACGATTCGATCTGAAGCACGATAATATTCATTTTCCCCTTTTCAGCATCTTTACTGTCCTTTCCAGCATTCCTTACGTTTTCAAGGACAGGCTCAAGTTCTTCAATTTTGTAATTATCCGGCTTGAGTTTAAGCACTCTGTAGCCTGTGGTAACGAAGCTGAATACGTAGCCGTTTCGGTTAAAAAGTTCCCTCGGAGAACGTTCGGAAAAATTTATCCACGGCAGAAATGACGCGAGCACGCCGGCAATTATTCCTACTGCCATAAATCCGAGCGACCAGGCGACGACTCCGCGTCCCGCTCTTTCCCTTTTCTTCATTTTCAGCCCAAGGACAATAAGTCCCGCGATCAGCGCTGCTATCGCCACAAACAGCAGGATCAGCCAGAAGATGCCCAGAATATCTGCGAGCGCAAACAATCCCTCTTTTATCTGGAAAATATCCGGGATCAGTACCGGTTCAAAGTTATTTGCATTTTTGATCAGCGACGCGATGCCGAATACGAGCCAGAAGACCAGATAGATCCCGGCGCCCATTGCCGGCCGCCTTATCCAGATCACAAACGAGCCAAGCGCGGTAAACAGCAGGAGGTTCACTCCTAAAATATCCGGCTGCGTAAGCATGCTTTTTACGGGGATCAGAAAACTTCCGGTCTGAAGAATCTCGATCAGGAATATGAAAAGCAGCGAAAAGTAAAGAATAAAAGACAGCTTTTTAAACCAGTAAGCGGTAACGTCGTGCCCGGAAGGTCTCGTCCTTTCGGAGAAGAAATATACGGTGATACCCACCCCGGCTATGACTGCCGCCATTACAGAAGCTTCTATAAATCTGCCGCAGGAAAAACCCTGCCAGAGCATCCAGAGCGCTGACATTATCATCAGAAGCGTACGTCTGTACGGAGTGAAACAAACGGGGAAAGTGAAAAGTACGAGAGTCATTACCCGCAGTATCAGCGCGGACGGAAGCAGCAGAAAATATACTCCTTTAAGCAGCGAGATATTGCCCGTGACGATAAGCGATATGCCCGCCATGGCAAAATGAAACATGGCGAGCTGGAGCAGAAGTTTCCTTATGCCCGAACTTGTTTCACCGGTCAGCAGATCGCTGCTGATAATAGTTGACTTTTCATCTGTTGCGTTCGTTTCCATCATTCCTCCTCGAAAAATCAGTTACTGTTTTTACATGAAGTTTTTTTACATGAAGTTTCAGCTGCTCCCGGGCTTTCAGCCTGTGCAGGGTTTTCAGCTGTTGTAATAATTTATAAGGCAGCCGGATAAGAGTATGTCTCTTTCTGAATCGCTGAGATCTCCGACTGTAAATACTGTTTCGCTTTTTTCGCCGCCGGTACGTATGATCACGGCTTTTATCTGATTAACGCGCCCTTCGAGCAGCGCCCGGATCCCTTCTATGAATATCCTGTCGCCGCATGAGAGGTCGAGCGTTTCAAGCGATTCCGTAATAAGCGGCAGCATGCCCCAGTTAATAAGATTGCTCCGGTAGCGTTTCGTAGCGTACGCTTCGGCGATGTTTGCGAATCCCCCGAGCACTTTCTGACATGACGCGGCCTGTTCTCTGGCAGAACCGTCCCCCGGTTTTACGGCGCATACGACGCTGCCTATCTGTGTATTCCGGACCAGTCTCAGCCAGTCTCCGAATCCTTCGTATGCTTTTTCAAGTGTGCCGTTCGCATCTACTCCGCCGCTCAGGTATGCCAATCTCGCGCGTTCCGTTTCTCTGACTTTCAGGCTCCGGTCAACGTATCCCGGATCTTTTCTCGAAAGTGCAAATCTCGAAAGGCGCTCCGGATTTGATCTGTACGACGACGTCTCGCCGCTGGGAATAAGTTCATCGGTCGTTGTCACGGGGTCTTTTATGACGGATGCGACTTCGAGCAGTATATTTTCCGTGAGCGCTTCCATGTGAGGCCAGTCGGAGATGTTCGGGCCGAATACGAGCGGTTCGTCCGGCGAAGGGGCGCCCCAGCCGTTATATACGCGATTCTGATAAACTCTGCCGTCGAAGGAATATTTTCCGGGTCTGGCAGACGAGTATATTTTTTCTATTCCGCCGACCGACGTGGCGGGTGTAAGGATCCCGTGATTCAGAGCGGTCGCTGCGATCGAGGCGGCATCCATGAGAGCGACCCAGGCGTTCTGCCCCTCTCCCGGTTTGGATCCTTCGCGGTTCGGGAAGTTTCTGGTGGTGTGGCGGACGGAGAAAGCGTTGTTCGAAGGAACGTCTCCTGCTCCGAAACACGGTCCGCAGAAGCAGGAACGTACAGTGGCTCCGGCGAGGGTCAATTCTCCGAGCGCGCCGTTCTTCATCAGTTCCAGATAGACTGGCTCGCTCGCGGGATACACGGACAATGAAAAGGCATCCGGACCGATATTGCCCGCGCCGATTATGTCCGCAGCTCTGCAGATATTCTCAAACGTTCCGCCCGAGCAGCCGGCGATCACGCCCTGATCGACGTGCACCGCTCCGTCGTAAAATTTGGAAGTAAGCGAGCCTTCTTTTATCGAGGCTCCCGCCTGCTCCATTGCCCGCTTCTCCGTCTCACGCAGAATGTCCTGCGGATCTTCCAGGAAACGCCTGATAGTATAAGTATTGCTCGGATGGAACGGAAGCGCGATCATCGGCTCGACAGTCGAAAGATCGACGTATACGAGTCCGTCATACACGGCGCCTTCCTCCGGCACGAGTTCCGTGTAATCACCGCCGCGGCCGTGTATTTCAAGATAATTTCTGACTTTTTCGTCGGTCTGCCATACGGACGACCAGCACGTAGTCTCGGTCGTCATTACGTCTATACCGATACGGAAGTCCATGGAAAGCGACTTAACTCCCGGGCCCGTGAATTCCATAACTTTATTTTTAACGAAACCGTTTTTAAACGTGGCGCCTATGATCGCGAGGGCAACGTCCTGCGGTCCCACTCCGGGCGCCGGCGTTCCGGTAAGATAGATGCATATTACTTCGGGGTCATTTATCTCGTACGGCCGCCCGAGCAGCTGCTTTACAAGTTCAGGACCTCCCTCGCCCACAGCCAGAGTGCCTATAGCTCCGTAGCGTGTGTGGCTGTCTGATCCGATGATCATTTTTCCGCATCCGGCGTGCATCTCGCGCATATACTGGTGGATAACGGCCACGTGCGGCGGCACGAATATTCCTCCGTATTTCTTTGCGCATGACAATCCGAACCGGTGGTCGTCTTCGTTTATCGTTCCGCCTACCGCGCAAAGCGAATTATGGCAGTTCGTAAGCACGTAAGGCACCGGGAATTCTTTAAGTCCGCTGGCTCTCGCCGTCTGGATGATACCGACGTACGTTATGTCGTGGGAGGCAAGGGCGTCAAATTTAAGACTTAGTTTTCCGCCGCTCGTGTCAGGGCCGGTAAGATGTGCGCTGATTATCCTGCGGGCAATCGTTTTTTTGCGTCCGCCGTCAATATCGTTTTCGGGGCTTTCTGTTCCCTGGCGCGCCTGTTCCTCAGCTCTTTCGGGCCTTCCGTTCTTCCATATTACTTTTCCGCCGTATAGCTCTATCACGCTGTTCATCTCCGGTCATATATATTAAAAACGCACTTTATACCCGTTCCCCGGGGCTTCTGCGTTTATGCGGTACATCTTCCGCCATTATTATTCTACCACAAAACTGTCTGTGAAGCAAAATAAAAACCCCGGGGCGGTTAATGCTCCCCGGGGCAACTGACCGGACGGTCCCGGTCATTCAGTTTAAGCTATAAGTAAAGGGTATTATTTCTTCTTTTTCTTCGCGGCAATGATACCGATCACGGCGCCTGCGATGACAAGTACGCCTGCGCAGATACCGATGATAAGACCGATATTGGCCTTCTTTTCTTCGCCGCTCTTGTTCTGGCCGTCGGAATTCCCTTTATCTGTAGCCGCATTGTCCGAAGTAGCATCGGCGGGCTTATCGGTTTTATTGTCGTCGGGAACGTCTGTAGCGGGCGCTTCGGTAGCTACGGGTGCTTCGGTCGCCTGCTCCGTCGGCTTCGGGGTTTTGGGGATCTCTACGCCGAATACTTCGACTTCATCGATTCCGGAATAGAACGTGCCGTCGGTAACCGTGCTCGCTTTGGTGATGTGGAACATAACGTAGGCGGCTTTCTGATTTACTGCGTACGTGAACGGGTCAAGTATAGGAGTCTGCCTTTCGCTGATTCCTGCTTCACTCGCCACCGTTACCCAGTCGGATCCGTTTTCGGAGATCATGATCTCATAGTCAGAAGGCATGTTCGCGCCTTTGAGGAAATTCATCGGGATGATGCGGATGGCGGAAACGTCGTACAGACCTTCAAGGTCGATCATGGCGTAAACGCTCGTTTCGCGTTTGGGCGTACCTACGTACCAGCCAAGAGGCATATCGGTCGGAATGTCAGACAGAGGAACGTCAGATACGATGCCGTCGGTGATATTGTTCACGGTGAACCAGGTGTTTTCAAACAGTGTTCCGTTATAGTCATCGTCGAAACTGACCTCGATCTCTTTTTCAAGAGCCACGTTTACGGCATTTTCCGGTATGACGACTTCGCCGGATTCTGTCGGAGCTTCGGTAGGATCCGCGGGTGCTTCGGTGGGATCTGCGGGTGCTTCGGTAGGATCTGAGGGAGCTTCGGTAGCGTCACCGGGCTCAGGCTGAGAACCTCCGTCGCTGTAAATAACGGTAATGTCGATGCCGTCTTTTCCTAAGAAATTCAGCATGGCCGCGTCAATTTCGAATTCAGCGTCGTCATCGACGGGATCGCCCTGGGCGACTACGAAGTACGCCTGTTCTTCAGTGAGCTGCCATATGCGCAGGCAATATCTGCCGGCGGGCTGCTGCTCGAACGTCCATACGAAATCGGTAACATCGCAGTCGCACGTTTTTACTTCGCGGACAACGGCGTCTTCGGATTTGTAGTCTTCTGCATATTTCCCGTCTTCGGCTTTGAACAGCGCAAATTCAACTTCGCACGGAACGATTCCTTCAAATGCAGTGGGACTTCCGGCCCAGTAAGGGATCGCGATGGATGCAAAAGGTTTTGCGGCGGTGAAAGTAGCGGCTACGAAGCTGTCTTCAGAATAGCACTCCCAGGGCGGACCGGATACGCTGGCGAGCCAAAACCCTATCGCCGGTGTTTCTGAGTCGGTCAGTGAGTACGTGTCTTCGTCTGCGGATGCGAATACGGTGCAAAGTGAAAGCATCAACGCTAAAGCCAGAAAACATATGATGATCTTCTTCATTTTTCTTCCTCCTCTTCTATAAACGCGGCATTTAAGTCCGAAAAGTGAGAGCTTTTCGCTTTTTTTGATGCCGCAGCCAGTGATTGGCGAACTAACGCGCGTATTGTAGTATATTTTGAAGTTATTTGCAACAGGAAAATCATATTTTTCAGGCTGTTTCTCAGGCTGTTTCAGGTGTTTTTTCGGGCATTTAATTCGGGCTCTACTCCATAAATCGTAAATTATATGGACATATATCTCATTTTTGGATTGCAGACAGAGCGCGAGACATACCAAAAGCTTGATATTCAGAATTTGGTATGTCTTTTCGGGCGGCGCTCGCTCATTTTCAGGCCGGAGACAGAGCTCGAGACATACCAAAAGCTTGATATTCAGAATTTGGTATGTCTTCTCGGGCGGAGCTCGCTCATTTTCAGGCCGGAGACAGAGCCCGAGACATACCAAAAGCTTGATATTCAGAATTTGGTATGTCTTTTCGGGCGGCGCTCGCTCATTTTCAGGCCGGAGACAGAGCCTGAGACATACCAAAAGCTTGATATTCAGAATTTGGTATGTCTTTTCAGGCGGAGTTCGCTCCTTTTCAGGCCAAAGACAGA
>JAFWQX010000133.1 GCA_017508875.1 Clostridia bacterium
CATTGTCCGGAACACGTCCGACGTCCCGCTGAAGATCGAAGTTCGCGACGACGTTCCGTATTATTTCACGCGCGTGACCGACGCAAAGCCGCTTGAGATCGCTCCGCACACCGAAGGAACGTTTACGTACGAAATACGGCCCGTCAAACGCGGCGAATACGCTTTTCCGTGCATAAATATCCGCTATCCCGGCGTTCTCGGACTGATCAGAAGGAGCGCGAAATACCCGGACGGAAGGAAATACAGAGTCTATCCGAACATGCGCGATCTCACCGATTACAGCATTTCGGCGCTTTCCGCCAGCCTTTTCAGCCTCGGCCTTAAGAGGATCCGAGCAAATGCGGACGGCGGAGAATTCAGCAGCCTGCGCGAATACGTTCCGGGAGATAACTACCGCTACATAAACTGGGCGGCAACAGCGCGTTCCGGCGATCTTAAAGTAAATACGTACGTGCCAGAACGCAACCAGTACATATACGTGCTGCTTGATTCGAGCCGCGTAATGAGCACCGTTTTTAACGACATGCTGATCCTTGACTACGGCATAAACGCAGCGTTCCTGCTCGCCGATTACTGCATAAGAGGCGGGGACAACATCGGTATGGAACTGTTTTCGGCTGAGGTTTCGCATTTTATTAAAGCGGACAAAGGGCCGGAGCAGTTCGAGCTGCTCGCAGATAAGCTTTACGCGGTCGAGGGCAACGAAAATTCGGCGGACTACGATAACGCGATGGCTGTTTTTTCTTCGGCCGTGAAGCGCAGATCGCTCGTTTTCGTATTCACGCAGCTCTTTAACGAAGAAGAAGCTGTAAGATTCGTAAAAGCTGTAAGGACGCGTCTCGCCAGGCACCTCGTTTGTGCCATAACGATAGGCGATCCGAGGCCTGAAGAAATCGCGGCCGGGAAGAGCAAAGAAAAAGCGGATGCGTTTATGCGCTCCGCGGCGCTAAAATACGTAAAAGACAGGAAAAAGATAAGCGGGATATTGACCTCTGCGGGCATATTGAACTACGACACCAGACCGGATCAGCTATCGCTTACGGCAGTATCGGCTTATCTGAATATTAAAAAGCAGGGGATCCTGTGACGTACAGGCGGAAGGCGGATAACGTATGGGGAAAAAAGATTTTTTAAAACAGAATAAAGGTCCCGCGGCGATACCGTTTACGGCTGACGTCCCGGACAGAGAGGAAAATTCTACCGGCGTGAGACCTGAGCATTTTACAAATATATCCACGCACGAAAACGTGTCCCTTTTCTACGAAAATGCCGGTATCGCCTCAAGGTATTCCGCATATTTTATTGACGTGCTGGTCCGCGCGGTATTCTGGGTCGCGCTGGGATTCATATTCTATTTTGCGTACCTGCGTGACTATATTGTAGGAAATAAAGAGATAGAAGCTACAGAAGATTTCTATAGCCGCGTAGTAATGATCGCGATGATCATCTATTTCTCAGTCTTCTTCGTGCGCCTTCTGTATTTTATTCTGTTCGAAGGGATCATGCGCGGCAGAACTCCCGGGAAAAGCGCGATGGGAATAACGGTCGTTTCGGTCAGCGGAGAAGCTCCTTCGGTCTCACAGATCGTAGTAAGAAATCTGATGCGTTTCCTCCACATGATACCCGGCGGAGAACTTGCCGACGGCATAGTGGCCGTGTGTTCGAAGAAGGCGCAGCGGCTTGGAGATATGGCGGCTGGGACAATGGTGATAAAGGTCAGAAAGCTTAAAGGCGTCGCTCCTCCGGCAGCTGCTGATTCTGCGGCGGACAATTCTTCCGGCGAAAGCGGTAAGATCGCAGGGCAGTATTCGGCGGACGGCTTTTTGAACGGGATCGATGCGATCGAGAACGCGGAAAAAGAGGAGGCGGATTTCCTGGCGGAGATGAAAGAACGCCTTCGCCGCGAGTATTCGGCTTCGTCGAAAGCTTCAGCCGAAACCGTAAATGACCAGGCGGAAGGGGAAGAAAACGGCGCTTCGCAGCAGCAGACCGGCATACAGCAGAAAACTGATCAGCAGAACACGTACGCGGATCAGGGCGCGGGACAGCAAGGCATCGTATTTCAAAACGATACGCTTATACCCGGCGGCTTCCTGACGTACGGCGAGATGCTGATGCTTGGAAATTATCTCTACTCCAGGCACAAATATACGGCGAGGGACGAATATGATTACAAATTTACGCGTTTGCTTATGAAAAAGAGCGGCGCGGAGATCCCGAAGACCTTGTTCAAGGCGCACAATCTCCTGTATCTGCAGCAGACGTATAATTATCATTATCTGCAGTGGGAAAAGGCGAAAGGAGGCGCATAGTATGGCGGCAATGTCTGAGCAGGAATTTATTGACCTCCACAGCGCCACGTGGCGTGAGCTCGAAGCCGAAACGACGTACTTCAGCCGCCATATGAGCAGGCTAAGAAACCGGCTGAAAGCCTCTGCATTGACGCGCGAAAGAGTTGACCACTATATAGAGCTGTACAACCAGACCGCGAACCATCTGGCGTTTTGCAGGACTTTTTACGGAGATACGCAGACTTCCGAATATCTTAACAGGATCGCGGGCAATGCGCACGCTGTAATTTATACGAAAACCGTACTGGAGCCGGGGAAAATAGCGCGGTTCTTTACGACCGGGTTCCCGAAGCTGTTCCGGAAAGAATTTATAATGTTCCTTATAGCGTTTCTGGCAATGACCATTCCGGTTATCGTCGCCTACGCGTACGTGAGGGCGGATGCGCGCAACGCTCTGGCGTTTGTGGACGAAAATACTCTTGCGAATATACGCGAGGAAGGTAATTACGATGATTTTTCGGCCGCTATGTCATCGATCTCCGGCGCGTATATAGGCGGAAATAATATACTGGTATGCATCCAGGCGTTTGCGGGAGGTTTTACGCTCGGGATCTATACGCTTTACATGCTGATCTTTAACGGACTTCAGCTCGGTGTGCTCGGAGCGTACTGCGCAGGTAAAGGCCAGGGAGCGTTCTTCTGGTCGCTGATAGTACCGCACGGCGTCACTGAACTGTTTGCGATAATGCTCTCCGGTGCAGCCGGTTTTATGATCGCACGGGCAATAATTATGCCAGGAAGATTGACGCGCAAGACTGCGCTCGTGGAATGGGGCAAAAAATCGCTCAAATTTATGATCATGGCGATCCTTTTCCTGATACCTTCCGCGCTTATCGAAAGTTTCTTTACTCCGCTGGCGCTTCCGTATTATGTTAAGTTTTTATTTGCGCTCGGGGTGTTCGTACTGCTCGTAGTTTATCTTTGCGTCGGAATACGAGGGGATATAAAAGAAAGAAAATTGCGTAAAGGAGCAAAAGCGGACGGATGAAAATTAATGCTGTGTGCCGCTTAAAGAGAGCGGCCTTGTTAATAATGACCGCCTTTATCCTGCTGCCTGTCGCCGCGTCATTCTCATCCTGCACGCCCGGCGGGGGCGGGGAGTCAAAAGCAATGAGGGAAGCAGATATTTACGTGAAAAAGGAGCTTAAGACGATGGATCTGTACAGAAACGGATATAACAACAATATGATCGTTGGCTTCGACAATTACGGACGCACCGTCGAGGCGGCGGCCGGAAAGAAGGAAAAGCGCGACGTAGGTATCTTCTATTTTTTGTGGCTCGGGCAGCCTTATGCCAGCGGGATATATGACGTATCGAAGATAATCAGCGAGCACGGAAAAGACGTCGTATTTCACGAAGAAGGCGGAGATATCAGCCCGAACGGACAGGCTCACTGGTGGGAGGAACCTCTTTACGGCTATTATAACAGCGCCGACAGGTGGGTACTGCGCAGGCATATGGAGATGCTCACCGAAGCGGGCGTTGACTTCCTGATCTTCGACACCACGAACTGCTTGCTGTACGAAGAAGTTGCCACCGCGATAATGCAATTGTCACAGGAACTCAGGGACGAGGGCTGGGATGCGCCGCAGGTGGCGTTCTATACGCACAGCCGCTCTATCCAGACGATCAACAATATCTATAATACGTTCTACCGCGCCGGGCGCTATAAGGATTCGTGGTACTGCATCGACGGACGGCCAATGATAATCGGATACACGACCGCGGTTAAGGACAGGCGTGAGGCGAAAAGCCGCGGCGATACGGCGTACGCGCCGGAAGATCTTTCTCCTGAGCTGCAGGACTTCTTCTACGTGAAAGAGGCTTGCTGGCCCAATGATTTCCATTACGCAAATTCCTTCCCGTACACCGAGTGGGTATATCCGCAGCCGCTGAACGGAAACACGATGAACGTATCCGTTGCCACCCACCCGATGGTGCCGTTCAGCTTTTCATTGACGCACGAAAACTGGTGCAACTGGGGCCGCGGCTACGACGTTGTCACCGGCGAGAATAAGCATGAAGATATCTACCGCGGCACGTTTTTCCAGTCTGAGTGGGAGACTGTGCACGCATCCGACCCGCAGCCGGAGATCATAATGGTCACGGGCTGGAACGAATGGATCGCTTTCAAACAGCCCTACGGCGGGGAATATATGCTCTGCGATAACGTGGATATGGAGTATTCGCGCGACATCGAGCCGATGAAGGGCGGGTACGAGGACGCTTATTTCATCCAGATGATCACGAATATACGTAAATATAAATATGAGTCTTCCGATGATGTGCTGGGGGACAACGTCTATAAAACCGTGGATATTTCCGGTCCTGCGTCTGAGTGGGATGACGTGAAGGCCGTGTACAGGCGGGTCGGCAATGATAATACCAGGCGCGATTATTACGGCGGTTCCCAGACCGTGCGCTATAAGACTCCGGCGGCGGACAATAACATTCTGACCGTCAGGCTTACAAATGATTCGGAAAATTTGTATTTCCGCATCGAATGTGAGGGCGATGTCAACGTTACCGGGAAGTCTTCGTGGATGAATTTGTTTATCGGTACCGGTAAGCCCGGGCAGAGAGGCTGGGAGTCGTACGAGTTTGTAGCCGGCCGTGTTCGTGAAGATATGAATGCCACGTCCGGCCGGGCGGACGTAGAGAAGCTCGCTCCTGATTTTTCCGGGAAGAAGTCCGGAGATGCCGAGTTTTCTGTGAACGGAAATGCCGTGACGTATAAAGTTCCTTTGAGTGCGCTCGGGCTTCAGGAAGGCGGCGCGGACGTTCTTCGTATCTATTTTAAGGTGGCGGACGGCGTGGAGAATTGTTCCGATATTATGGATTATTATTGCACAGGGCGGTCGCTTCCGATGGGCAGGCTCAGTTTTGAGTATAAGTTCAGGCGGTGACCGGCGCACATCTAAAGCTGTGTGTGATATTGCCTGAATTATGAGCTGAATATTGAAAAGGAAAATGCCGGAGATTGGAATCCCCGGCATTTTTGCGATCGGAGTGACCTGACTTGAACAGGCGACCTCTTGCACCCCAAGCAAGCACTCTAAGCCAAACTGAGCTACACCCCGGAAGCGCATTGCGTATTTTACACTCTTCTTTTCCATTTGTAAAGGACTTTTTTGCGAACCGGGTGCTGAAGGCGTGATACAGGTGCCTGTCCCCTGTTCCGCGAGTGAAACAGGTGCCTGTCCCCTGTTCCGCGTTTTGTTTGACAATATAACCTTAAACAGATATAATCACTGCAAAATAACACGGCGGGCGCTCTGCATGCGGAGAAACAATAGAAAGGGTAAAAACAGAACATGGGTCAGTTAATGCGAAAGATCGGAGCGGGACTGAAAGAATTTTTCGGAATCGGCGGATTTAACCGGAAACCGGAAGGATTTATGTCCTGGCAGCACATACTCCTTGTAACAGTATTCATGGCTGGGATGATCACGCTGGCGATCATCATCGGCCGCAGATATAAAAACAAAAGCGACAAAGTAAAAAACCGCGTAATAGTAAAAACAGCAATAATCATTGACAGCATAGAACTCGCAAGGATCATATTCTTCTGCTTCAGGGAGCACGATCCGATGTACTGGAAAATATTGCTGCCGCTGTTCCTGTGCAGCATACCGCTCGTTGTCCTGCCGATCGCAGCTTTTTCGAAAGGCCGCCTCAAAGAAGCGTCACTGGATTTCGTGTTTATATTCGGACTGCTGATCGCGTTTATGGGCACGTACGGCGCAGGAAACATATTCAGCGTAAACCCCGTGCTCTGCTTTGACAATATTGTATCCGTCCTCACGCACTCCATATCCGGCTTCGCGGCCCTTTACATCGGCATAACCGGAATGGCAAAAATGAAAAAAGAAAACATCGGCATATCGTTCGCGATATTGACCGCATACTGCGCTCTGGCATACATTGCCGACGTAATTATACCGTATAACTACATGTTCCTAATGAGAGGCGACGGAACGCCGTACGACATCTTCTATAATCTTGTCAACGGCAACAAGATCCTTTACCCGCTGATCGTTGTCGTACTCTTCCTGATCTATATTTCGCTTTTCTATCTGGTGTATTATATCATCAGAAAAGTTCGCGCAAACAAAAAGAACTAAACCAAGAAAGCAGAGGGCATATTGATGAATAATTTGTATTTAAGCAGATCGCATAAGTTCAGGTCCGTTTCGCTCAGGTTCGCGGCAGTTTTGCTGGCAATGCTGACGGCGCTGTCGTTTACCGCAGGCGTTTTTGCGTCTGCGCCTTCGGACAACGTTTCGCCAAAACTGACCGGCTCCGTTCCGGCGTGGGCAATAAAGTCGTCGGAGCGCTTTACTTTCGATTTCTCCCAGGAGGATCTGACGTATTACTCGCAGCACGAAGCGCTCCAGATCACCGCCAGGACCGGTATGTCAGTCACAGACGGAAAGCTCGTATGCCTTGAAAATAAAAGCATGAGCCTCGCCACCAGAGGAGCCCTCGGAGACGACTTCGGGATCGCGGGCGGCTCGGTCGGATTCAAACTCAGCGTAACGGGCGGAAACGCCGTTGTCCTCCTGAGAGACCAGGACGATAAACTCATACGTTCGGATAACGCGATGAGATTCCGCTTTGACGTTGATACGCTTACGGTCAAAGACGATTTTAATAATAAGAGCGTCAGGATCGATATTTCCCGCTTCACTTCAGGAGGCAGGGAAATGAACGTGGAGATCACAGACAGACCCACTTACTTCACGGTAACGATCGACGGCGAACTTGTCGCCAGAATAACCTACACCGAACTTGCCGCGGTCGAAAACAAGTACAGCGTCAGTAACTACGGGGCGGATCTGGTGTTCTGCGACGGATCCGGAAACGAACTTGCCCGCTCCGAAAACAGCCCCATGCAGCGCGCCGGAAGTATGGTATTCGCCCTCGAAAAATTACAGGGGTACGTTGACGACTTCTGGTTTGACCGCACCGAGATCGACCAGAGCCTGCCCGAAACGGGTGAGCAGAGAGTGATCAATTACGGAAACTGGGTCGCTACTGACGATCTTTCGCGCGTGACGGTACTTGAGAACGATGCCGGATCGCTCCGGGACAACAGAACGGTCGGCGTGTTTTACTTCCTCTGCTGGGTCGGAGCCGGAATACACGTGCAGGACAACACAAAAATCTATCTTGAAAAAGGCGTCGACGGCCTGAAAAAGTACCTCGAGAAATCCGGCGGCGAAGCGTACTGGGCGGAGCCGTATTTCGGGTATTACAAGAACGATGATGCGTGGATATACCGCAAACACGCTTACATGCTCGAAGCCGCCGGAGTGGATTTCATATTCCTCGACGTCTCAAACGCAGAAGTGTTCACGTCGGGCCACACGCTGCTGTTCGATACGTGGCTTCAGATCAGAAAAGAAGGAGGCCATACTCCGCAGATATGCTTCCTCACGGGAGACACGCCTTCGACACTGGAAAAAGATGTGAAAAATCTACGCAAATCTGTATATTCCGAAAAGAACTGGGATAAATATAAGGAACTTTTCTACGAATGGAACGGAAAGCCGCTGATTTTGGGCAATACCAAAGGCATTAACGCGGAGACGAAGGAGTTTCTGGATGAGAAGTTCACCGTGCGCGGCTGCTGGGCATGGTGCGACCAGGACGGCTACTGGACGTGGATGGACGAGACGTGGAACGACGGAAAGGGAAATTACGTTCAGCATAAAGGCCGGGATATCAACGGCGTGTTCGAGCAGATGTCCGTTACCGCCGGTCATCACGCGTCTTCAAGTAAAGGCCGCAGCTACGTGAACGGCGTACAGCCGAACAACGAAAAGCAGGACTTCATGTTCTCGTTCGACGAGAGCCGCAAGGGCCTCGGGTTCGCTTCTCAGTTCGAGGCTGCGATAAAGGCCGATCCGCAGGTGCTGATGATCACCGGCTGGAACGAGTGGATCGCGGGCAACGGCAGGGGCTCCGACTTCATTGCTCTTACGAATATTAAAAACGTGTGCTACGTTGACGAATTCAACCCCGAATTTTCACGCGATATCGAGCCTATGAAGCTGCGCGACGGCGTCGGTTTCGGCGATAATTTCTATTACCAGATGGTCGATTATATCCGCAAATATAAAGGCCTGGATAAACTTTCGTATACGACCGGACAGGCTACGATCGAAAACGGCGATATTTCCGCCTGGTCAAGCGTCGGGCCCGAGTTCCGCGATACGATAGGCGACGTGGAATTCAGAAATACGTACTCCTACGACCGCGCGTTCAAGTATATAAACGGCACCGGGCGCAACGACTTTGACGAAGCGAAAGTGTCTCGGGACGCGAATTACGTGTACTTCATGGTAAAAACAGTGAACGATATTGTCCGCGGTGACGACAGCACGTGGATGAACCTGCTCATCGATAAAGATATGGACCATTCCACCGGCTGGGAAGGCTACGACCTGATCATTAACCGCGGAAGAACGGCG
>JAFWQX010000134.1 GCA_017508875.1 Clostridia bacterium
CGTTCCTGGAGGAAGCATGTTTACTGCAAATTATAAAGAGCTTACATTGTCCTTTAACGAATTTCACAATGTCTCGGAAAAAGATATGCCGCAATACGGAGAATACTGCCTGCTTGAACTGAAGAACGGCGACTATACGGCCGGAGAATGGAATCCGCAAGATTACAAAAACAAAAAATCGACGTCCGGGATGTTCATCCGCGGAACCGCTGACTCGATAGACTCGAAAGAAGTGGAAAGATGGCACTCTCTTGAACGCTATGATCTGACCGAGTGCCTTGAAGATGAAGAAATCGACTGGATAAATCTCGGGCCGGAAAAGGAAGGCATTCGAAACGTTCAGTTTAAGGGCTTCAAATCGTTTGCCGACAAAAAGAAACCGAAAGAAGAACAGTTCTGTCTCCTTATCATGAATGACGGAAGTCTTGCGGCGGGCAGATGGAACAAATGGCGGGGTGAAGCCGGAGGAGCCTTTATTTACGCGCCCGCGCTGGGAAGCTACAGCTCGGACGAAGTGTGGGCGTGGACCCCGCTCAGCACCGATCAGTTCTTCGCGATGGAGCTGGAACTCGAGAACGAGAAAAAGCGTGAAAAAAAGTTGAACCGGAATCCTTCCGCCGATCCGGAACTGTTCAAATACGGGATGGATATCGACGTGTATTATGAAAAGGCTCTGGAAAAACTGCGCGAGGAGTATTACTGGGCGACCGTTACGATGATGAAGAAACAGACGCCGGTATGGCAGATTGCGCCTCTTCACGGCAAATATGTTTTCGGTCAGATCAGCAAAAGCTATTTTGACGATTCCGATATCGTGACTCCCTGGACAGAGGGCAGGACATCGGATGAGTTTATCAATTTTCTGTGCGGATACACGCGCGACGCCGTTAAAAACTCAAATCCGGAAGAAAAATTCAAGTTCGGCACGGATATAAACGTATATCTCGAAAAGGCTTTCAATAACGTCAAAAAGGATTATCGCTGGCTCGATAAAAAGATGCTCAAAAACGGCTGGCGGTATGATATACGCAGGGTCGACGGAGACCTTGAATTCGTAAGAAAATACAGGAATGAAAGCAGGTATTCCGTGTACGACGTTGAAAGCGCCGAAAAGTTTATAGAGTCTGTTGAGTACGACTATCGGAGCGCGGCGCTTCAGGCAAATGAAATAGTGGCAAGCTATTCTCCCAAGTTCGGACACATAGAGCTGCACGGATGGAACCTCGAGCGTTACGTTTTTTATAAAATGCAGTCGGGCGACTACAAGGTGAGCGTGACCGCGGGAAACCGTACGACCGGCGGCAGCAGGGACTTTTTCATCACGCCGTACTGCTTCGAAGCAAAGACATATGAGGAATTTCTGGACCGCTATCTTGAGATAGTTCCGGACTACTCTTTCGGACTTGGTAAAAAAGAACTTCTGCCTAACGAGGATCTGAAAAAATTCCTCGGATATTGATAATGCGGATTTAAGATGAAATATTTGCCGCAAATATCACCGCCGCAGGCATATGCGCGCATGAATCGGCTCTGCGCTACGGTGAGTGGCTTACTGTTCCCGAATTTTGAGCGTACCGGAAAAAGGGAATTAATATGTGACAGAGAATAACGGAGGCGTATAAATGTCTGTAATTGCCGCGTTTATGGTTCCGCATCCTCCGATGATCATTCCGGAGATCGGAAAAGGCACAGAAAAACAAATTGAAGAAACGACGAGGGCGTACGAAAAAGTTGCAGGCGAAATTGCCGCGATCGCGCCCGATACGCTGATAATTACCAGTCCGCATTCGGTAATGTATTCAGATTACTTTCATATTTCTCCCGGAAGCAGAGCGACCGGATCATTCAGAAGGTTCAGGGCTTCAGGTATAAAATTCTCCGAAAACTACGACACTTTGCTTGTGGACCGGATCTGTGAACTGGCCGATGTTGACAATTTTCCTGCGGGTACGCTGGGGGAGCAGGATCCGGAGCTTGACCACGGGACAATGGTGCCGCTGTGGTTTATACGTAAGAGATATGCCGGGGGCAATATCGTTCGGATCGGACTGTCCGGGCTTCCGCTTTCGGATCATTACCGCCTTGGCCAGATAATTGCACGTGCTGCCGAGGATACAGGCAGGCGAGCGGTATTGATCGCGAGCGGAGATCTTTCGCATAAACTTCAGGAATACGGTCCGTACGGATTTGCGGAGGAAGGTCCTGAATATGACAGGCGGATAATGGACGTGTGCGGCAGAGCCGCGTTCGGAGAATTGTTCGATTTCAGTGAGACTTTCTGCGATAAGGCGGCGGAATGCGGTCACAGATCGTTCGTTATAATGGCAGGTGCATTCGACGGACTGCGCGTGCAGGCAGAATCGCTTTCGCATCAGGACGTTACAGGCGTCGGATACGGGATCTGTACTTTTTATCCTGAAGGAAAAGACGAAAAGAGGCAATTTCTAAAAGAGTATCTTGAAAAAGTTGAGCGCGAATGCCGCGAAAAAGCAGAAAGCAGCGATCCTTTCGTAAAACTCGCGAGATCTTCCGTGGAATCGTGGGTAAGGCGCCGCGCGAAGATCAAGGTGCCCGAAGGACTTCCCGAAGAATTGACCGGCGCCCGCGCCGGGGCATTCGTGTCGCTGCATAAAAACGGACAGTTAAGAGGCTGTATCGGAACGATATTGCCGACGCGAAAATGTTTAGCTGAGGAGATCATCTATAACGCGATCAGCGCGTGTTCGCAGGATAACAGATTTTCACCGGTAAGGCCGGATGAACTTTCAAGTCTGGAGATCAGCGTAGACGTCCTGGGGGAGCCGGAGCCGGTAACATCTCCGGCCGAACTTGACGTAAAACGGTACGGAGTCATTGTCAGCTGCGGAATGAAACGCGGCCTGCTGCTTCCGAACCTGGAAGGCGTTGACACCGTGGAAGAGCAGATCGGTATCGCCAGGAGGAAGGGCGGGATCGGTGCTGACGAGCCTTATACTCTTCAGCGCTTCGAGGTCGTGCGGCATTATTGAGGGGCAATTATGGCAGAATGCGGAGTATGCTTCAGGCATTGCAATATTGCGGATGGGAAGACAGGCTTTTGCGGCGCGCGGACGGCAATTAACGGGACCGTTACTGCGATGAATTACGGCAGGATAACTTCGCTTGCCCTCGATCCGATCGAGAAAAAGCCGCTTGCCCGCTTTTTCCCCGGAAGCATGATACTGTCTGCCGGCAGTTTCGGGTGCAATCTCCGCTGCCCGTTCTGCCAGAATTCGGATATTTCATGGTCGGAGAAAGCATGGCGGTTTGCCGAGACCGCTGAAACAGTCAGCCCTGAAGAACTTGTCAGTCTGGCAATAAAAACACGGGCCCGCGGCAATATCGGGATCGCATTTACGTACAACGAACCTCTGGTGGGATATGAGTTTGTCAGGGATACAGCGAAGCTTTCAAATGAAGCCGGACTTAAAAACGTGGTCGTTACGAACGGTACCGCTGAACTTTCCGTATTAGAAGAAATCATACCTTATATCGACGCGATGAACGTGGATCTGAAAGGATCTACGGAGCGCTATTACGGAAAAGTTTTGGGCGGGAACCTTCAGCAGGTGCTGTCGTTCATCGAATCGGCAGCGGGAAGATGCCACCTGGAATTGACAACGCTGATCGTTCCCGGGGAAAATGACAGCGACGCTGAAATGCGGGAAATTGCCCGCTTTGTGAGCGGACTTAAGAATCCTGAAGGTGATGAGGTCCCGCTGCATATCTCACGTTTTTTCCCGCGTTTTCATATGCAGGACAGGGACGCGACGCCGGTAAAAACGATCTATCATCTTGCTTCAGTCGCACGTGAGACGCTGAAATACGTTTATACCGGTAATTGCTGAGAAACGTACTCCTGCGTTGTGCTTACTCATTGAGCCTGACATCCTGTTCCGCACCTGTTAAATGCCGTCTTAAAGCGGAAGGGGAATACCCGAAATGTTTTACAAAAGATTTGTAAAACACCGAATAATCGCTGAATCCGCTGCGTGCCGAGGCACTTTTTGCGCTTGCACCGTCGGACAGAAGATTATAAGCGAGGTCAAGCCGCTTTACAGTTATGTATTTCCAGACCGGTATCCCGAGAAACCGGCGGAACAGCTTGTTTATATATGAATTGCTGTAATGAAATTCGCGCTCTATGAACGAAAGATCCGAGATGTTGTCAAGATTCGCGCCTATATAGTCCGTAACGGAATTATACAGCTGCACTATTTCTTCGTACGCACTGTTTTTGCTTAGATCAACGCCCTTTTTTAACGTGGCATTGTGCGCGAGCTCGTACAGAACTGATCTGATATACGTAAAATACATATTGACGTCAGTCTCCGCGCGCTCGTCGCAGATCCTCCGCATATTGGCACTGACAGCGGGCTGTACGTTTTCTTTAAACGTAAACGCGGCACCGGTATTTTTACCGTATGTTTTTGATATATCATCAAGGAGCGTGTCAAGGTGTGACTCTTCACAGACTCTCGGTATGAACTGAGCGGCGAGAAATTCAACAGGCCCTCCGTCAGTCTGCAGCGCGTGTACTTCGTTTTCAAACACGAGAACAGTATCGCCGGGGAGGAGTGCATATTCGGCATCGGAGATAAGCATCCTGCAATTGCCTTTAATAAGCATAAGAATTTCGTGCGAAGAGTGCCGGTGCACAGGATAGCTGTTTTCGTTACTTGTCAGTTCGTTTTTATGTACAGTATAAAGCCCGATCAGTTCCATAATGCATTGCCTCCTGGCACATTATACTATAAATTGTCCTTTAATTGCAATCTCTCTTCTCCTTTTTGCTATTGTTTTTGCAATGGTTCGGCGCTAAAATGAACTTGAATAATATCGTGGAGGAGTATTGCAATGAAACGGTATCTGAAATGGTTTGTCTGCTTAATGTTATGCTTGTTCACAGCTGTTTCTGCCGGCTGCCGGAATAACGCTGAGAATGACGACGGTAAGCCCGGCACGACTTACGTTTTTGACGACGGTATTAAAGAGAGCAGCGGTGATACCCATACGGAGATCCCTGAACCTGAGCACCATACTTATACTCAGGACTTTGAAACTGTTATAAAATCAAACGACGAGGACTGGACGGTGAACTCCGAAGGTGAGTTCAAAAACGGCATCTTCAGAAGCGCAACAAATCACACTTACCTTGCACTAAAACACAAAGTTAAAGCTGATACTCTCAACATCGAAGTTGACATGAAAGTAGCGAGGAGCGGGAACGTAAATAATGTTTCGGGTTATATCGGCCTTCGGCTTCCGGAGCACGGAAATCAGTTTGCCGCCGTCGGAGCTAACGGCATATGGCTCGCGTTTCATGGCAAGCAGGTAGGTATTATTGACACATGGCCCAACGTAAAAATGTTCAGCAACTCCGTCGATTTTTCGAAAACGCAGCGGCTGCTTATCACGGATGACGTAAAAAATAACGTGATAACCGTTGACGTCCTTGACGGCGAAGAGCGAAAGAACGTAATGGTCATAACTATCACAGATAATAAGGAGATCCGGATCGTAAACGAAAAGGGTAAAAATAAGATCAAAACGAAATTCGGTCACGATATCGACAGTAATGGATTTGTAGCGTTCTGGGCCAGCGGCGGCAATTCCGGTGAGTGTGTTATGGACAATATCAAGATGGATTGGACGGATGTCGTACAGGAGCAGTACGTTCCTGCGGATAAGCTGGCAATACGCGATCTTTACGCCGACACGTGGGTGGCCTCCGACGATCTCGGCAGGACTGTCACAGACGGAGCTGCCGCGCCGCGCGACAAACTTATAGGATTGTTCTATCAGATCTGGTTCACACCGACGAGTGTCACGTATTCAGATCAGAAAAACTACGACCATTACAGAATATACCGCGAAGGCGGCTTTGAGGCAGTAAAAAAAGCATACTCACAGGGACCGATCGGCTGGGGCCATTACTGGGCGGAGCCGTACTTCGGATTCTACCTTACTAACGACAGGTGGATAATCAGAAAGCACGCGTCAATGCTCTCAGATTTCGGTATCGATTTCATCTATCTCGACGTTACGAACGGAAACCCGCAAACGACGAGTTACAAAGCGATCATGAAAGAATATGAGCTGATGAGGCAGGAAGGCCTTGACACGCCGGATATCTGTTTCATGCTCGCTGATGAGACCAGCCTCGTAGATAACGTGTTCATGGATCTTTGGGACAATATCTATTCTACGGGTCAGTACAGCGACCTCTACGTAATGTATGACGGAAAGCCGCTCATCCTCGGCAATTTCAATAAATCGTCCGAGGAGATCAAACAGCTGCTTGAAGGATTCAGCTGGAGACGATGCTGGGCGCTTCATGAAAATCTGAAGGGCGGCGAAAATTTCTGGTCGTGGATGTGTCAGACGCCTCAGGTTGCTTCGTATAACACGAATAAAGACAACGCGGTCGAAGAAATATCCATTTCCGCCGGTATCCTTGCAAATACGAGTACAGGGCGAAGCTTTTCGAACGGCAGGCAGCCCAAAGTAGGTACGCTGCCGGACGGCACGAAGGACTATTTCCAGTTCAATCTCGAGACCACAGGTCAGGGGCTGTTATTTGCGGAACAGATGCAGCGCGCGGTCGAAGTCGATCCGTACGTTGTCCTCATAACCGAGTGGAATGAATGGGCTGCAGGAAGATGGCCCGGAAGCGGAAATCCCACTATTGCCAATACGTATATTTCGTGGACGAGCGATTATTACGTTGACTGCTTCAACCCTGAATTCAGCCGCGATATCGAGCCGATGAAAGACGGTTTTAAGGACAATTACTATTATCAGCTGGCGGCGTTCCTGCGCAGTTTCAGAGGCTCGCGTCCCGCTCCGGCGGCTTCCGGGCAGCACAGCATCACGCTTGACGGAGGTCTCGGTCAATGGGCAGACGTCTGGCCCGAATACCGCGACACTAAAGGTGACACGATCCATCGTGACAGCCTCGGAAACGGCGGCCTGGTTACGTATAAGAACAGCACGGGCAGAAATGACCTTGTCAGTGCGAAGGTGTCAAGGGCTGACGGAAAAACGTATTTCCTTGCCGTTTGTGCAGATAATCTTACAGCTCGCGAGGGCAATAACTGGATGAATCTGTTTATCGATTCCGACGGTAATTCCGGGAACGGATGGTACGGGTATGACCTTATCATCAACCGCGAAAACGGCTCGGTAGAGAAATTTACCGGCGGCTGGAATATGCAGAAACTCGGACAGTGCGAAGTATTTACAGGTGACAACTATATCGTTATCGCCGTTGACGACGCAGCTTGCGGTCTTGGCGCAGAGTTCTGCTTCAAGTGGGCGGACAATTCGACGACTGAAGGAGATATCATGCAATTCCTTGACCTCGGCGACGCTGCACCGAACGCGCGCTTCAATTACGCGTACAGAACGGGATCTAAGGACGTCGCATTGACGGAAAGTACGAAAGCTGCTGTAGGAGACGGAGCGTCGTTTACTGCAGGCAGATATTACGCATTGTCCGAGGGAAAAGCACAGCCTGTATATCCGGAAAATACCCAGATCGCGCCAGTAATGTATAAAAACAGAGTATTCGTGCCCGCAGCTTCGCTCGGCATCGTTAAAGGTCTCAGCGCTTCCGTTGACGGAAACAAAGCTGAGATCACGTGTAAGGGCAAGGTTATTACGTTCGAAGACGGAAACACCGACGTTAAATACGGAAAGGACACGTATCAGACCCCTGTAGCCCCGTTCGTAAAAGACGGTGTGCTTTACGTGGCGCTGAATGCCGTGGCACATATCGCAGGGCTAAAATACGCACAGAACGAACTTGGAGTCGCGATTATTACTTCTTCTTCAATTAAAGAGAATAAAAGCGTGTTTGCCGAACTGTACCGCGCGTATTGAGAGTTCTCGCTTAATAGAGTATAATATAAAAAAACATTTGGAGGCAATATGAAAAAGCGTATTTTTTCATTGCTTTTAGCTTTAGTTATTATCTCTATGTGCGGCTGTACTCCTGCGAACGAGAAATCGGGGAAGAATGAAGAGCCCGGTACGGAAATCTTTGATGAGAAAAATATTGATCCGGTAGAACTGGCCGTGAACTCATTCAAAGTTTCCGATAAAATTGAGCTTGCGCTTACGGTAAACAATCCGCCGGAAGACCTTGACGGAACCGTAAAAGTAGAAGCAAAAGCGGAGAACGGAAAAAAAGTAAGCGGAGTTTTTAAAACGTCCGAAAAGATAGAACTTAATAGCCCGGCAAGTTCAGGCATAATAACTGTCAGCGCTGTTTTGTCGGACAACAGCGGAAAGGAACTTGACGTAATGACGTTAAAAACGAAAGACGGTCTCATACAGCTCACGGAAGATTCGGCCGCGCTCGTTGTCGCGGAGATGACGGACGAAGAAAAGGCCCATCTTGTAGCCGGTACCGGAGAGCCAAAAAAGGCCGGTGCATCAGGCGGAACGTATGAGATCGAACGCCTCGGAGTACCGTCGATCACTGTCAATGACGGCCCTGCGGGCGTCAGGTACAATACTTCCGTCTGGTATCCTTCTGTAATGAATATGACTTCTTCGTGGGACGGAGAGCTCATCAGAAAAGTCGGTGCGGCAATGGGCGGCGACTCGCTCGCGCTCGGCATTGACATCGTCCTCGCACCCGGTATGAACATCCAGAAAAACGTGCTCGGCGGGCGCAATTTCGAGTATTGTGCGGAAGATCCGCTGCTTACTGCATTTTCCGCTACTGCATACGTTAAAGGAATGCAATCCGCCGGAGCCGGAGCATGTCTTAAACATTTTGTCGCGAACGAGCAGGAGACGGACAGAGGAACGATCAGTTCAAACATGACCGAACGCGCGCTTCGAGAGATATATTTAAAGCCGTTTCAGCTCGCTGTTAAGTATTCGTCGCCCGTTTCGATTATGTCGTCGTATAACAAGCTCAACGGTACGTATAACTCCATCAACAAAGACCTTCTGACCGGCATCCTTAGAGATGAGTGGAACTATAGAGGAATGGTAATGTGCGACTGGGGCGCGGCCGGAGCTATCGAAGAAAAGGTAAGTGCTCAGAACGATATAAAGATGCCCGGCGGAGAAGCGAACAACGTTCCTGACGTGCTTGCAGGTCTAAAAAGCGGAAGAGTGGATAAAGAGGCGCTGGACAAGTGCTGCGAGCATATTCTTTATGCTATTACGCAGTCTCCGACGTTTAAAAACCTCGAGATGGATTTCGACGTCGATTTTGAGGGTCACGGAAAAGTGGCACGGGACGCAGCTGCTGATACGATAGTGCTGCTGAAAAACGAAAGCGGTGCGCTTCCACTCGCTTCAGGTACTTCCGTGGCGCTGTTCGGAAACGGCGCTTACAAGACTGTATTCGGCGGGTCCGGCTCGGGAGGAGTTACACCGGGCAGTACTGTTAATATCAAAAAAGGAATCGATAATAACCAAAAACTGTCCGTTTACGATGAGAAAAATAATATTTTCCGCCGCGCCGCTGCTCACTCGAAGACCGATCCTTCTCAGGACAAGATCGTAGAAGAAGATTACGCAAAATCGTGTGCCGAAGGAGCCGATACGGCAGTCATTGTCATTTCCCGCGATTCTACGGAGGGCGCGGATAACAGCCTTTCAAAAGGGGATTTCCTGCTTAACGGAAACGAATCCAATATGATCAGGCGCGTTTCCGAGGCATTTCACGCACAGGGGAAAAAGGTCACTGTGCTTATAAATACGGGCTCTCCTATAGAGATAAGTTCGTGGCAGGAACTCGTTGACGCGGTGCTTTTCATCGGATATCCGGGGCAGAACGCCGGAGATGCAGTCGCGGCAATTCTTTCCGGAGACGTTGATCCTTCTGCCAAAACAACGATGAGCTGGCCTGTCAGTTATACCGATACGCCCGAGTACAGCAGCTTCCCGGGGAATCCCGGCAAGATCGTTTATTACGAAGATATATACGTCGGATACAGATACTATAATACTTTTGACATTAAGACGGCTTATCCGTTCGGCCACGGTCTGTCATATACGGAATTTGAGTATTCCGATTTTAACGTAAAGGAGAATCAGAACAGATCGTTTACAGCTTCAGTTAAAATCACCAATAAAGGCGACAGGGCAGGAAGAGAAATCGTTCAGATATACGTCTCTAAGCCCGAAACGACTTTAGAGCAGCCTGAATATGAGCTCTGCGGCTTTGCCAAAACAAAACTGCTTGACCCCGGCGAATCCGAAACTGTCAATATTAAGATCACTGACGACGCGCTTTTCAGCTACGACACACAGAACAGCAGATATATCGTTGACGCCGGTCAATACAAGTTTTTTGCCGCTGCTTCTTCGAGTGATATTCGCGCTGATGCCTCCGCAGAAATTAATGCGCTCCGCGTCGTATACGACGTTGAGAACCGCTGCGTACCGTCTCCCGAACCGATACATATAGTAAAATCCGAATATAAAAATCGCGGTCAGATCAACGATGAAGATGCGCTTAATTCTGAACTTACTAAGAAGGGTAGAGTTTATACGATCGAACTGGGTTCGGTGAGCGAGGTAGGAACAGTTTGTCTTAGCTGGGAAAAGCTTGATTCTCCTTATGTGGTAAGTGTGGCGGGAGAAGATAAAGAATTCACCCGTTACGATATTTTTGCGTCAGACGGGCTTAACTTTACACTTATCAATCTTCACGGAACTGAGGCAAAATATATCAAGATCGAAACGTTCGCTTCATCAAAACTGACTGACGCAAAAGTCTTTACTGCGACAGATGCGGACAAGGCTGATAAACCTGAGATATATGAAAATATCGCGTTGAAAAAACGTGTAAGAGCTGCTTCAGTGGAGGGCAATCTCGTGGCTGCTAACGCTGTCGACGGTAATCTTACTACGCGCTGGGGCTCCGATCCGAACGGCGAATCCTGGCTTACCGTAGATCTCGGCGAATCGAAACAGGTTAAAGGCATTATGCTTTATCTTGAAGCCGCATACGTACCTTACCGCATAGAATATTCGAATGACAATAAAGAGTTCACGACGATCGCCTCGATCGGTTCCGGAGAACTTTTCGTAAAACTACGCGATCTCGACGTTGAAGCGAGATATATACGTTTCATACGCGAAGGTGAGAACTGGTTCAGTATCTACGAAGCGGAAATATACGGGTAAACGTTTATTACGGTCTGCTCTTAATACGCTTATTCCGCGATCTGACGATAGTGCCGCCCGGAAACGCAAAATGCGATCCGGGCGGTCTGTTTTTGCGTTGAAAAAGAGAGCATCGTTGTGGTATACTTAAAGTGATCATATGACCGGACGAGGAAGAATGTTTATGAGTCCAATTAATGAATTAACAGACCTGATCGAGAAAAAAGAATACGTCAACGCTGCCGCAGCAGTTTTGTACGATTCTTCTGCTGTTTTTGCCGCGACTGTCGGTCTCGACGGACGCCCTCAGGTGAGAAGAGCGTTGTTTGCGTTCGAGCAGGACGGCGCTTTTTACTTCATTACGCGTAAAAGCAGCCGCATGTATGCGGAACTTTCTAAGATACCTTACGTACAGTTTTTTGTGCGGAACGAAAAAGATGAATTGACGTTCAGGCTTTCAGGTAAAGTATGCTTTACGGAAGAAGAAAATATTATTGACCGCGCCGCAAAAAACTGTCCCGAACTTTTAAAAAGCCCCGGAGAAGATAAAAAAGCATTGATCGCGTTCTTCCTTCTGGGCGCAGAAGCTTTGCTGGAGACTTCAGGAGAAGAAAGAAAATTGCCTCTCCCTGAACCTTCCGGAGTACTTATAGGAATCACCATAAAGAAAAAGAACGAATTGAGAGACCGTATCTCACGCCTGCTCATACGCCGCGAAGAACAGCCTCCCGTTACTGATCCGGAATCGCTGCGAATGTTTGACGGCGCCTTATTCGTATTTGCCGAAGCTGCGAAGGCGCTCTGGCCGCGAATGGATATCAGACCGGTCGAGCGTGCCGCTGTTTTTGAAACTTACGACGAGCGTGAAAAATATACGGCACGTGCCGCGTCGATCATCGGCAATGCCGTAATTAATTATCCGGAGGATATTACGTACTGGCTCGATCCGGAGAGATGGAGCGAAAACGGATTCGCCGAATGACACTGAAAATCTAACTGAATGGCGTTGGCACAGAAATATGAGAGTTGCTATAAGTAGCGCGGAAGAGAGGAGCAGGCTATGAATATAACGGTCTATCTCGGGGCGTATGAGGGCAATGACCCTTCGCTCAGATCGGCAGTTGAAGCGCTTGGTACGTGGATCGGCAGGAGCGGGAACTGTCTCGTCTACGGCGGGTCAAAATCCGGCCTTATGGGAGTTCTGGCGAAAAGCGTGATCTCAGCCGGCGGCAATGCGATCGGCGTCGAACCTGCGTTTTTTGTGGCGGAAGAGCTCCAATATGACGAGCTTACGGAGCTGATCGTAACAAAGGATATGTCGGAGCGCAAAGCAAAGATGATAGAGCTCGGAGACGCATTTATTGCCCTTCCGGGCGGTACCGGAACGCTTGAAGAAATAAGCGAGATAATGTCGAAAATATCGCTGAGACACCTTGACGCCCTGTGCATATTATATAACCATAAAGGATTTTACGACGGACTGAAGCAGCTTCTGGGCGCAATGAGAGAGCGTGGGCTTTCAAACGCTGACCGCCAGAAAGGGATAATATTCGCCGACAGTATCGATGACGTAATAAGGAGATTGGAATATGGACAAAAAGCTGTATGAAATCACGCGCGGAGAAGAAGAAAACCGTATTCTGCCGTTTTTCTGGCTGCACGGAGATGATCAGGACAAATTCGCTTCGGAATTCGATAAGATCGAGGAGGCGGGTATAAAGGCGGTCTGTCTGGAGTCAAGAACGCATGAGGATTTCTGTGCTGACGGCTGGTGGGCGGATCTCGATATGATCATGGAGGAGGCAAGGCGGCGCGGGATGAGAGTGTGGGTCCTTGACGACAGACATTATCCCACCGGAATTGCCAACGGAATGATCGCGAAAAAGTATCCGGAACTCAGAAAATGGCATATGATCGAGAAGCACGTTGACGTCGTCGGACCGCAGACCGGCTCGATAATTGTCCACGGCGATGAGGAAAACGTCGTTGAGAAGGCCAGAAAGTTGCTGGCGGCGGTGGCGTGCAGGCGCGACGGGCCGGATGAGAAAATGATGCCTCCGATGATCGATCTTGCGCAGAACATAAAAGGTGATTTCCTTTACTGGGACGTGCCCGAAGGTAACTGGCGCGTTTATCTTATTTTTATAAGCCGTGAGGCAGCGGCCGGACATATGGTCGATTATATCCATATGATCGATCCCGAGTCGGTAGACGTGCTGATAAACGAGGTATACGCGCCGCATTATGATCATTATGCTGCGGATTTTGGCAAAACTTTCGCCGGATTTTTCTCTGACGAACCTGCGCTCGGAAATTCGTTCCTGCGCGGCGTCCCTGTGGGAGGATATGATTATAAAATAGGGCTTCAGCTGCTCGGACTTCCGTGGCGCGACGATATGCCGCAAATGTTTGAAGAAAGGCTCGGAAAAGACTGGAAACTGATGCTGCCGGGGCTCTGGAGGCCGCTCGAAGGGATCACGGCGAAGGTCCGGCTCGCGTATATGGATATTATGACGGGGCTCTACCGCGAGTGCTTCGCGATGCGTATCGGAAACTGGTGCCGCGAACGCGGAGTTGAATATATCGGACACGTTATCGAAGACATGAACTGCCACGGGCGTATGGGGTCCGGTACCGGCCATTACTTCAGGGCGCTCGAAGGGCAGGATATGGCGGGAATAGACGTAGTACTGCACCAGATATTGCCGTTTACCGCGCATCTCGACCATAACTCCAGAGCGGGATACGGGAGCGTTGACAGCACGTTCTACCACTATATGCTTGGTAAGCTCGGCACGTCTTTGGCATATATGACGCCTCATATGAAGGGGCGGACAATGTGCGAGATATTCGGGGCTTACGGCTGGGCGGAAGGCGTACCGATGATGAAATGGCTGATCGACCATATGCTTGTCCGCGGCGTCAATTATTTCGTTCCGCATGCGTTTGACACGCACTACCCGCTTAAAGATTGTCCGCCGCATTTTTATGCGCGCGGTAATAACCCCCAGTTCCGCGATTTTGCCGCACTTATGCGCTACACCAACCGTATGAGCCACCTGATGACCGACGGACGGATCGCTCCCGACGCGGGCGTGTTCTATCACGTCGAAGCGGAATGGACGGGCGATGATTATATGCTTTCGGAATATCCCGCGAAGGTGCTGCTGGATGCCCAGCTCGATTACGTTCTCGTCCCGGCTGACGCGCTGGTGAACGCGAAACTTGATCCCGACGGTATGCTCTCGCTTTCGCTTCCGGGCGCAGTCGGTCCTTACGGGGAGGCGGACCTCGGGGTGCCTTGCCTGGTGATGCCCGAAGCCGGAACGCTTCCTGCTGCCGTTATGAATAAACTGAGCGAGCTTTCTAAAGCCGGTTTCCCCGTGGCTTTCGCAGGTTCCGTAACGCAAATGTCTGATTACGGCCCCGTGCCTCTGCCTGAATCGGTAAAGGCTCTTTCGCTCGCAGAACTGCCCGGATTCGTGCGCGGCGCGTCCCGGCGTGGGACTGTGCGTGTGTCTCCGGAGTTCGCACTTTTGCGAACGTTCAGATACGAACGCGGCGGCAGCGTTTATTATATGGTGTTCAATGAAGACGTCCGTCCGTTCAGCGGTACTGTTTCGTTCCCGGTAAAAGGAGCGGCGCATGCTGCTAAAATGGATCTGCTCTATATGAGATATTCCGATGTACGTACCGGCGCTGCAGGCGTTAATGACGGTGTGACTGTCGCGCTTGAGCTTTCGCCGTACGAATCGTGCGTGTTTGCGTTCGGAGACGATGCACTTGAGATTCTGAGCTCAGCCGGTTCGCTTTTGACCGCGTCTCCAGACGGGTCGACGGGGCCGGATGCGGCCGGGCAACGGAGCATTTTGCTGGACCGCTTCGACATTTCAAAGTGTACCGGTACCGAATATCCCGCATATACGCAAGTCGCTAAATACAGCGCGCTGTTCGATATGACCGGGCCGGAAGGCAATCCGCGCTTCTGCGGTTATATCCGCTACGAAGCGAGATTCGAGGCGAAGGCGGGAGAGGTGCTTAAAGAGATCGACCTCGGCCGGGTGGGCGAGACGGCGCACGTTTCTCTTAACGGCGTCAATATCGGTTTCTCGATCTGTCCGCCTTACCGCATCTGTCCTGCAGACACGGCTGCCTCAACTGCTGCACTGAAGGACGGCGTCAACGTCCTGGTGATCGAGGTCGCTAATTCTATGGCTTACCTCCAGCGCGACAAGTTTTCGATCGAACTTATGGTGAGTGCTTCCGGGCTGCTTGATCCCGTGAAACTTACGATATCTAACTAAACAGGAGTGTTATTTCAGATAAAAATATGCTAAAATGCAAACGTTTTATACAAACACCCAAACTAACTAATATGGAGGAAACATGAAAAAGAAACCGTTCTGCTTTGTTTCGGCCGTTCTGGCGGTGATAATGATACTCTCGCTTGCCGGATGTACGGCTCCGAAAAAGTACTCTGAGCATCTTAACGATTACGTCTTTACGGCACGGTACCACGATAACTTCAACATACTGCAATTGACCGACATCCACTGGAACGTTAATACTTCCACGAAGACTTCGATGAACTACCTCGATAAGCTGTTCAAAGAAGTCAGCGATCACCTCGCTGCGACACAGGGAGAGGGTGCTAAAATTGACCTCGTCGAACTGACAGGGGATATGTTTATGCTTGCCAACAGCTATCACCTGAATACTTTTGTGGATTATTTCGAACAAAAAGCAGAAGAATACGGCTTCATTTACGCGCCGATCTGGGGAAATCACGACAGGCACAGCCTGTACCATCCGAACGAACTGGCGAAGCGCTTTAAGAACGCGAAGCACTGCGTCTATTTTGAACCTTCGGACGATCTTTACGGAAGAAGCAACTACGTTATCAACCTTACTGAAGACGGCACTAAGAATTCTTCCGTCGCATGGATGATCGCGAACCTTGACTCCGGCGCGGCGTTCTCCGAAACGGAGCTGTCAGTTTTCAGAGACTACGATTACATCCGTCCCGAACAGACCGACTGGTTTATAGCCGAACACGCACTGGCGGGCGAGAACGTTCCGGCCATAGCTTATTATCACATTCCGCAGGATGAGAACGAAAAAGCGTGGAAAGCGGTTTCCGAAGAAGGCGCCGATATCAGGAACAAATTCTTCAGACTGGAAGAGTTTGCGGACAACGGCAATGAAAAGTATGCGAGCGATTTTATTGACCGCGCAAAAGACCATAATCTCAAAGCTGCGTTTATGGGTCATGCGCACAACGTCGACTGGACGTTCGAGTATGAAGGCGTTGTTATCGGCCTCGGAGTTAAAACAGGCCCAGAACTTTATTTCGCGCATATCGACGTGGAGTCAGACGACGAAGCGATGCAGGCGGGCCTTAAATCAGTGGGTATCACGGAGAATTTCGATCTCATCGGCGCGTCATTGGTGACGCTTACAGGCCGCGACGGCTCCTTTGATCTGGAGCATCTCTATTTTAACGAAAGGAAAGACGGAGACTTCGCCGTCTGGGTGAAATGGTGATGAAAAAGTTTTTTGACCGCAATAATTTTGTCCTGGCGAAGCAGGACGGAAAGCAGAAGAAGCAGTCGGTAATCGTTATGGCGGCTGTAATAGTATTCTTTATCCTTTCCGCGTTTACTTTCATGAATTTCTTATACTGCCTCTCGGATTGCATCGGTTCGATCGTATGTTCATCCGCAGACGTTGCTCTTCGTGACGCGCTCAGATCTTGTCCTATTTTCCTGTCGTTCTTTTTAACTCTCAGCGGGCTGATGGTCGCTCACACTTTCTACAGGAACGAAAGCCCCGTGATCCTTCATAAAAAAGCGAAAAAGCATACTGCCATAGGTATAGTGCTCGGAGCTCTGATCATCGTCTACGTGATCGTGATGCGCATCGCAGGAAAATATCTTTCGCTTGTTGAAGGGGCGCCTTCTCCGATCTATCCGCTGGATTCGGTACTATACGCGCTTCTCTTTATCGTGCTCGGCGTGCTGGTCATGCTTTTCCTAAAAAAAGATGCCGCGTCGCAACTGTTCTGCGGCCCCTCGAGGGCTCCGCTGCAGAAGAAGGGCAGAGGAGTACGCAGCGTTTTCAGAACCTTCTGGCTGCTCATAGCGCTCTACGGGTTCTGCGGCTTCTTCTACAGCTTCTTTATCGTCGACTTCTCCATCGGATACGTACCGTACAGTATTGCGATGCTGCTCGTATCTTTTGTCGCCTGCCTCACTCTCGCCGTATGGGAGCTTTTCTACAACAACCTTACGGCAGAAAAACGTAAAGAATTTACATTGCCGCTCGCGGTCATCTCTCTTGGCGTATCTGTTGCGGTAACGGTATTCTATTTCCTTGCCCTGAAGGGCAATCTCGACGGTCCTTCCAACGTCGGTTTCGGCCTGCTCCCTGTAGCGTTTTCAGCCAGCGTAAATTTCGCGACGCTTATCGTGGTAATAGCGCCTTTGATAGTTTCTGTGACCGCGCTGATCAGAGGACTTTCCAGAAGAAAGCATAAATAAAAAGCGTTTATTTGGGCGGTCAATTATTATGAAACAGGAACAGTTTAAAACGATCGAGGGGGAAGTGGATTTTTGCGTTGTAGGCGGAGGGCTTGCGGGCCTGTGCGCCGCTGTCAGCGCTGCGAGACACGGAGTAAAGACTGCGCTTATACAGGAGCGCCCTATGCTCGGGGGCAACGCTTCGAGCGAGATACGTATGTGGGTGTGCGGCGCCGGTTTCAGAGGCGGTAACAAGCGCGAGACCGGTATTATCGAAGAACTTATGCTCGAGAATCTGTACCGCAACCCGGACAAGAATTATTCAATCTGGGACGGGATATTATACGAACTGGCCGTCAACGAACCGAACCTTACTCTGATCCTTAATTGTTCCGTTAACTCTCTTGAAATGTGCGGGAACAATATCGCCAGCGTCACCGGGTGGCAGATGACTACTCAGCGCTTCCGGACCGTGCGCGCTAAATTGTTCGCGGATTGCTCCGGAGACAGCGTGCTTGCCCCTCTCTCCGGCGCAGATCATACGATAGGCCGTGAAGCGAGATCAATGTTCGGAGAAAGCATTGCCCCCGGATCCGGCGACCGTTTTACTATGGGCATGAGCTGTATGATACAGGCGAGGGAAGAAGCGCGCCCGAGCACGTTCATTCCGCCTGCGTGGGCTTACCATTTTACCGCTGAAGATATCCTTTTCCGTGTCCCGAACATGAGCAATCCCGATGAAAACTTCTGGTATCTTGAGATAGGCGGTGATGCAGATTCTATCGGAGATACGGAAGAGAAGCGCGACGAATTGCTGAAGATCGCATACGGACTCTGGGATTACGTAAAAAACGCTCCGGAGAACAAAGCTAAAAACGCAAACTGGCGCCTCGACTGGGTCGGGATCCTTCCGGGAAAACGCGAGAGCCGCCGATATTTAGGCGACGTCATAATGACGCAGAATGACGTCAGCGCCGGAGGGCATTTCCGTGACATTGTGGCGTACGGAGGCTGGCAGATGGATGACCACGATCCGCGGGGGTTTTATTCTAAAGGGCATCCCAACGTTAATTACCCGGCTCGGTGCCCGTACGGAATACCGTACAGAAGCCTTTATTCCCGCAACGTCTCAAATCTGCTTTTCGCAGGCCGCAATATTTCGGTAACGCATTGGGCGCTCAGTTCTACGCGCGTTATGGGCACGTGTGCGATCGTAGGCCAGGCGGCCGGGACCGCGGCGTATCTGGCCGTTCGCGACGGACTCACTCCCAGAGGCGTTTACGAAAAGGATATAGAGGAACTGCAGGCGATACTTATGGATGACGACTGCTATCTGCCTTTCCATACCCGCAAGGTCCCGGAACTTACGCAAAAAGCGGAAATTGACTGCCCTTCGCCGGATAAGGAAAACCTCAGGAACGGTATCGACCGTCCGGTCGACGGCAGCGATAACGGCGTTACGTTGACAATGGGGCAGAGCGCGGCATATCTGTTCGATAAAACACGGAGTATCTCACGCGTTCGCATCATCTGGGACAGCGACCTTGATCGCAACACTATGCCGCTCGTAGGAGGCCGCCCGTTCCGGAACAATATGCTGGCTAACAGGCCGCTTAACTGCCCTGATTTTTACGTACCGAAAACATTGACAAGGTCTTACCGTATCGAAGGACTTCTTGAGTCCGGAGATTGGGTCAATATATTTGAATGCGCCGACAATCACCGGCGCCTCAACGTTGTTCATGTTGCGGGAGAGTTCCGCGGCGTGCGGCTCGTTCCGCTGTCAACGTGGGGCAGTCCCGATTTTCATATTTTTTCGTTCGACGTTCAGTAATTAATAAAAGGGGACGGCGTCAATTTAAGTGGAACGGCGTCAATATCCGAGCTTTTTTGAGATATTGTCGGCGATTCGTATTATCTTTTCGGCGATAGATCCGACTGCTTCGGCCGTAACGCGTTCGACCGGGCCCGAGATGCCTATTGACGCCACGGCAGAACCGGTATAATCGTAAATGCAGGAGGCAATGCAGCGCATACCCGGCGTCGTTTCTTCGTCGTCAACGGCGTACCTGCGCGCTTTGTTTGCTTTTGCTTCGCTCATAAGTTCAGGGCATGACGTGATCGTATATTGAGTATGTTTTTCGAGCGGTCTTCCGGAGAGCAGGCTTAGCTGTCTGTCTTCGTCAAGTGAATAAAAGAGCGCCTTTCCGTGCGCAGTGCAGTGTACTTCTTCGACGTCCCCGGTTTTCAGAATAACGCCTAAATACTGCCTTTTCGTACAGCAGTCGATTATATATATCCTGTCATCCTCCCAAACGCTGAGACCCGCAGCCTCTCCCGTAACGTCGGCGAGCTCTTCCAGAAACGGATGGGCGATCGACCTGATGTCATATTTATCAAGCACTCTGTCCCTGAATTTGCAAAGTTTAAGACCGAGCTCATACTTACCGTTGTCGCCGATCTGTTCGACGAAACCGGCGGCTTCGAGCGTACGAAGAAGCCTGTATGCAGTACTTTTATTCACATTTAAAAAACGGCCGAGCTCAGTGACCCCCATCTTACCGTGCTCATATATGAGGTCAAGTATTTCAAGTCCTCTCGATAACGAATTGATCGTCTGGATACCGTTGTCCATCGCAAATTCACCGCCAAAACGCATATATGATCCACTGCCGCCGCGGACAAATTCGAATATTGACACACGCGGTCAATGAATGGTATAATTTTACCATAAGAAACGTGTTGCGTCAATCGCAACAAATTTCGCAAACCAAACACATTTTATCATATGATTCAAGGAGTGGTTTTTATGCTCAGATTAGGCTTCCTGGCAAACGGCGAAATGCTCGGATGGGAGAGCGAGAAGCTTTGCGCCTTTATACGCGAGTCAGGCTATGACTGTGTCGAACTGATCGACGATATCATTTTTTCTCCTGATAAACCTGAATGTTATATCAAAGGCCTGCTCAAAGCCGCGGCGGAGAATAACGTTCAGATCTCCGAGATCCTCGTTCAGCATGATCTCGTTCTGAAGGACGAGGCCGCCAGACGGGCTTGTGTGGAACTTATCAAAACAAATATCAAAAAGGCGGCCGATATGGGCGTTGATACGGTAAATCTTTTCACGGGTCCCGTTCCGTGGATGCCCGGAGCGCTTAAGGTAGGCAGGGACATCTCATTTGAAGATACGTGGAATATGATATTCTCCGCGTTCGACGAGCTCATTCCCGTGGCGGAAAAGAACGGAGTGCGTCTCGCGGTCGAAAACGTCTGGGGCATGGCGGCGCACGATTTCTTTACAAACAGCTTCCTGCAGAATCATTATGATTCGAAAAATCTCGGCGTGAACCTCGACGTTTCCCACGATACACTTTACGGGATCAAGGATCCGGCGTTCATCGTTAAATCGTGGGGCAGAGATAAGATCTTCCACGTGCATCTCAAGGATGCGGTCGGTATCCCCGAGGACGGCAGCTTCGTGTTCCCGGTGATCGGCGAAGGCGTTGTGAATTTCAGGGCTCTGTTCGGAGCGCTGCGCGAGATCGTATACGACGGAACAGTCAGCGTGGAATTTGAATCCTGGGCTTACCGGAACACCGTATTCGGCGGACAGCACGCACCTGCGGCTCCAGAGATGAGAAAGATCCTGGATAAGTTTTTAGATTAATAAACGTAAACAAATAACAGTTATCAGCGGCAATAAACTGATTTTTGAACAGTCTTGGAAAGGGGACTTTTATTATGAGCAAACACAACATCATCATTGTCGGCTGCGGCGCCATCACGTTCCGCTGGCTGGACCACATCACCAAACGCGACGACTGCAAAGTGCTTGCACTTGTCGACAGAAACGTTGACAACGCGATCAACTACCGCGACCGCTACGGCCTTAACTGCAACATCTACACGAGCGAAAAAGAAGCTCTCGAGAAAGAGAAGGGCAATCTTCTTATCGACCTTACGTTCGTAACGGCGCATTGCGAGATCGTAACTACCGCTCTTAAAGCAGGCTACGACGTGTTCGGAGAGAAGCCGATGGCTTTCACCGTCGATCAGGTCAACGAGATATTAAAGACTGTTGACGAGACCGGAAAGCACTATTTTGTTATGCAGAACCGCCGCTTCATCGACCGCGTTGGAAAGATCCGCGAACTGGTAAAATCCGGCCTGCTCGGAGAACCTACGCTGCTTAGCGGCTCGATCTACGTAAACGCCGACATGGGCAGCATCCGCAATAATCTTAAGTACCCGCAGCTTCAGGACAATAACATCCACAGCTTCGATATGGCACGCTACCTCGTCGACGGCAAACCTACTTCTGTAATCTACCACAGTTTCCGTCCGAAGGGTTCGATGTATACAGGCGACTCCGCATGCGACGCTGTGTTCGAATTTGACAACGGCGTGACGTACCTGTTCCGCGGTTATAACGGCGCTCAGGCATGCTGGACTTCCTGGGACAACGAATGGCGCATCGATTGCGATAAGGGTTCCGTGGTCTGGGACGGTTTCGGCGACGTGCATTACCAGTATTTTGAGCATACCAACGGCCTTCACTTCGGCGAGTGGTTCAAAGAGGGCGTGTTCGAGAAGCCGGAAGTCGTACGCGACCAGCATGACGGCGCCCTTGAAGACCTGTTCGACGCACTTGACACCGGCCGCACCCCCGGTACTGATTGCAAGGATAACGTCTACAGTATCGCGATGGTTCTTGCCAGCATCAAGAGCATCGAGGAGAACCGCAAGGTCGAGATCGTTGTGAACGACACGTATCCGTACCTGGAGCTGAAGTAAGCCGTCTCCTTATGCGATACATTTATTACCCATTTTCAAATTTCAATTATTCTTTTAGATCGGAGAGAGTATCTTTATGAAAAAAACTGGCGGAGAAGTTATCGTACAAAAACTGGTTAATGAGAAAGTGCCGTACATTCTTGGCATCCCCGGTCACGGCGTTCTCGGACTGTTCGACGCGATCCGCAAAGCGGAGGCAGACGGAAAAATAAAATACCTTCAGGTAAAACACGAGCAGGCCGCAACTGCTATTGCCGACGGATACTACCGCGTAAAAGGCGAGCCGTTAGCAGTATTTGCCTCGATCGGTCCCGGTACACTTAACCTTTCTATCGGTCTGGCAACGGCTTTCGTTGACTCCACTCCTTTCCTGGCTCTCTGCGGCGATACGCATACCAATATGTACGGCGTGGGTGTGCTTCAGGAAGTCGAAAAAAATCACGACAGCAATATTCAGCGCGCACTCGAGCCGCTGGTTAAACGCAGCTGGCGCGCCGAGACGGCAGACCAGCTTCCCCGTATCATGAATAACGCGTTTAAGGAAATGCTTTCCGGGCGCCGCGGACCTTGCGCAATAACCCTTCCGATGGACGTGCAGGCTGATTCTACCGAAAAGGAGATACCACTGGACAAACAGCCCGTATGGCCTCTCCCGAGCGCAGATAAAAAATCCGTTGACGACGCGATCTCCCTTATGAAAACGGCTAAAAGGCCGCTCATATTTGTCGGCGCCGGGGCAATGCACGCGAAAGCAGGAGCACGCATTGAACGCCTCGCAGAAAGGTGGGGCGCGGCGATCATCACTACGCTTGCGGCAAAAGGCACCGTTTGCGAGACACATCCTCAGTACTGCTTCCACACAGGCAGCAAGGGTACTAAGATCGGTCTCGAGATAAGCCGTTCGGCTGACGTCGTGCTCGCGCTCGGGACCAGATTTGCAGACGAATCCACGTGCTCGTACCGCAAAGGGATCGCGTTTGATTTCCCGGACACGAAGCTTATCCAGGTCGATCTCGACGGACATGAGATAGGTAAGAACTACAAAGCAGACGTGGGCGTTTTCTCTGACGTAGTTTCATTCCTGGATGCGCTCGAGGCCGCTGCTCCGGATTTCAGCGTAAACAAAGCGTATCTCGATGAGATCGCACGCAAACGCTCCGACTGGTTTTCGTTCGTGGCCGATAAACACAAAGTCCGCACGAAAGAGTTCACCATTTCGCGTCTCATCGGAACGTTATCCGAAACGCTTCCCGACGACACGATAATTTCCACGTCTTCGGGCAATACACAGGCTCAGCTTTTCCAGGAGTACTGCTACAAAGAGCGCTATTGCAACCTTACGACCGGCGGCTTCTCCACCATGGGCTGGGCAATGCCTGCTGCGTTCGGAGCAAAGCTCGCCGCTCCCGACAGACCTGTCGTGGCGCTGGTGGGAGACGGAGACTTTATGATGGTAATGCAGGAGCTTTCTACCGCTGCGCAGTATCGCATACCGGTCGTTACGATCGTGGCGGATAACCGCGGCTGGATGGCTATCAAGGATCTGCAGACTGACGTTCTGGGCATCGAAAACACGTTCGGCAACGATTTTGAACAGTGCGGCAAACCTTACGCTCCCGATTTCAAGAAAGTGGCCGAAGGCTTCAATATCAAAGCTTACCGCGCGGAAAACGAAACTGAACTGAAAGAGGCAATTAAAGAAGCGCTCGCTCAGGACGGTCCTTCGCTTATACACGTTCCGGTATCTTCTGAATTCCCGTATTCCGGCGGAGAAGCGTTCGGATGGTGGGACGTTCCGATCCCGGGATATATGGAAGAAAAAAGAAAGGCGTACGAAAATGCCGTCAGAGAAGAAACAGTTTGACCAGAAAATAACTATGAAGGCCGCGGCGGAGATACGAAAAGGGTGCATACGCGCCCTCGCCGCCGCCGGGTCCGGACATATCGGGGGAAGTATGTCGCTGGCGGAAATACTTGCCGTACTGTACACCGATATATTGAATATTGACCCGAAGAACCCTCACATGGAAGAGCGCGACTGGGTGGTGCTTTCTAAAGGGCACTGCGGTCCTGCGCTGTATTCCACGCTCGCTTATAAAGGCTATTTCCCGGCGGATGAGCTGCTGACGCTTAATAAGGGCGGCACGAATCTGCCGAGCCACTGCGACAGACTTAAAACGGTTGGTATCGATATCAGCACAGGCTCTCTCGGGCAGGGACTGTCTCTGGCGGCGGGCGTGGCGCTCGGGAAAAGACTTCAGCATATTCCCGGAAACGTATATGCGATCGTCGGAGACGGAGAGCTTCAGGAAGGCCAGAACTGGGAAGCGCTGATGTTCATTGCCCACCGCAAACTCACGAATATCGTGGTTATCGTTGATAACAACAAACGCCAGCTCGACGGGTACGTTGACGATATCTGCCGCGAAGAGGATATTAAAGCGAAATTTGAGGCTTTCGGATTCAACACGCTTCGCGTCGACGGGCACGACGTTAACGCGCTTTACGGCGCGTTCTGTGCCGCGCAGAATTCCGGCAGGCCGTCAGCTATTATTTGCGATACCGAGAAGGGTCACGGCGTAAGTCTTTCGGAGATAGACGGATTTAATCACTATATGCCCGTGAGTGAAGAGGATGCTGAAGCGGCGCTTTCGGAGATCGACCGCAGACTGGAGGAAAATTATGAGCGTATTGGTAAATAATTTTGCTTTGGATAACGTTGAGATGCGGCAGGCGTACTGCGATGCGCTTATCGCTGAAGCGGCCGTAAACGAAAAGCTTATGGTTATCGACGCCGACGTCAGTCATTCTGTAGGAACGGGAAAATTTTACAGCGCCTATCCCGATCGCGCCGTAAATTGTGGTATAATGGAAGCGCACGCCGTAGGGATGAGCGCCGGATTGTCCGCCACCGGAATGGTGCCGTTTTTCCACGCGTTCGGCGTTTTCGCCACGCGCAGAGTATTCGATCAGATATTCATTGCCTGCGCATACCAGAACCTGAACGTTAAGATCATCGGGGCTGATCCGGGCGTTACGGCGGCAACGAACGGCGGCACGCATATGCCTTTCGAGGACCTCGGCGTGATGCGCCTGATACCGGGCGTAAAGATAATCGAACCGGCTGATTCTTCGATGTACGGCCAGATCGTTCACGCGATGGCAAATGAGTACGGTGTCTGCTACCTTCGCACCTCGAGGCGCAAAACGGTACGCATTTACAGAGACGGCGTTAAATTTGAGACCGGAAAGGCGATAGAACTTTATGACGGAAAAGACGTATGCTTAATCGCGTGCGGGATAATGGTCTACGAGGCTATAAAGGCCCGTGACGAGCTGCTTAAGCTGGGGGTAACGGCGCGCGTGCTCGATATGCACACGATAAAACCGGTAGACCGTAAAGCCATAATATCCGCCGCGGCTGAATGCGGCGCGATCGTTACGGCGGAAAATCACAACGCGCTGGGCGGCCTCGGAAGCGCCGTGTGCGAAGTCGTAACAGAAGAACTACCTGTGCCGGTTGAGCGCGTCGGCGTGCACGAATCATTCGGAGAAGTGGGTACGCAGGACTATCTGCAGAAACGTTTTAAGCTTACCGCTGAAGAAATCGTAAGAAAGGCGCTTATCTGCATCGAAAGGAAGGGCAGGAATATATGAGAATAGCTGTTATCAATGAAGTGTCTTCAAGAGAGAAAAATGATAAAGTTCTGGAAGCTCTTAAGGGACTTCCGGATGTTGAAGTATTTAACGTCGGAATGAGTTCACATGGCGACGAGCCGGAACTCACGTATATTCATACGGGGCTTATGGCGGCGATCTCGTTAAATTCCGGCGCGGCGGATATGGTCGTCGGAGGCTGCGGAACGGGGCAGGGCTTCCTGATCTCGGCAATGCAGTATCCCGGCGTTTTCTGCGGGCTCATTACCGAACCGCTGGACGCCTGGCTGTTTTCTCAGATCAATGCGGGCAACTGCATTTCACTCGCTCTCAATAAAGGCTTCGGCTGGGCCGCGGATATCAATCTCAAATATATTTTTGAGAAGCTGTTTGCCGATCCGATGGGGCAGGGATATCCTCTTCACAGGGCTGTAAGCCAGGGCGAGAGCAGAGAAAAGCTAAAAGA